>NZ_JALCZB010000001.1:0-180649 GCF_022690745.1 Anaeromyxobacter sp. SG64
CGACGCCGCGGAAGCGGCGAAGCCGCTCGCGGCGTCGCACGGGACCCGGCGAGCAGGGGTGGGCCCCCGACGAGCTTTGCTCGGCGGGGCGGGGGTGCAGCCCCCGTTCGACGTTCAGTGCAGCTTGTCGGCCTCGCTCTTCAGCTCGTTCCAGGCGGCGTCGAACTCCTTCTTCAGCGTCGGCTGGCGGTCGGCGCCCGCGTCGACGATCTCGTCGATGCGGTGATCGAGCTCGTCTCGGAGCGCCGCGAGGCGCGCGGCCCGGGGTTGCGACGAGGCGGACGGCGTTTGCTGCGGCTCTGCTGGGTTCGCCATGGGAGCTCCTCTTCGTTTCCTGGTCACTGCTCAATTGCGCCGTGCGGGCAGGCGACGCTCGAACAAGGTGGGCGTCGCGGGGGGAAGGATGGGATCGCCTGCACGGGCATGCCGCCGTCCGGGCGAGCGCCCGGTGGGTCCCGCGCGGTGCGTGGCGGCGCCGGCCTCGACAGGAAATGGAGTGGGCCTCGCCGCCGAGGCTCGTCGAGGAGGGACAGCGCATGGCCGAGGAGAGGATCGTGCTCGTCACGGGCGCCACCGGCAGGCAGGGCGGCGCCACGCTCCGTCACCTCGCGGAGCGCGGCGGCTTCGCGCTCCGGGCGATGACGCGCAAGCCGGAGGGGGACGCTGCGAAGGCGGTCGCGGCGCTCGGGGCGGAGGTGGTCCGGGGCGACCTCGACGACGCCGCGTCGCTCTCGCGCGCGCTCACAGGCGCGTGGGGCGTGTTCGCGGTGCAGAACACCTGGGAGGCGGGCGTCGAGCGGGAGGAGCAGCAGGGGAAGCGCCTCGCGGAGCTGGCGCGGCGCCAGGGCGTGCAGCACTTCGTCTACAGCTCGGTGGGCTCGGCGCACCTCGCGACCCGGATCCCGCACTTCGACAGCAAGGCGCGGGTGGAGGAGTCCGTGCGGTCGCTCAGGTTCCCGTCGCACGTGATCCTGCGGCCGGTCTTCTTCATGGATAACCTCGTCTCGCCCGGGTTCCTGCAGGGAGACGCGCTCGTGAGCGCGCTCAGCCCGGCGACGAAGCTGCAGATGATCGCCTCCGACGACATCGGGCGGTTCGCGGCGCAGGCGTTCGCCGAGGCGGAGAAGTGGAGCGGCTCCGAGACGGACCTCGCGGGCGACGCCGTGACCCTGCCGGAGGCGGCGGAGGCGGTGAGCGGGTTCGTCGGGCGGAAGGTCGCCTACCGGCAGATCCCGATGGAGGCCGTGCGGGCGAACAGCGAGGACTTCGCGCTCATGCTGGAGTGGTTCGAGCGGGTCGGCTACTCGGCCGACATCCCGGCCCTCGAGGCGCGCTGGGGCATCCGGCCCCTGACGCTGCGGGAGTGGGCAAGCCGGCAGCGCCGCCGCTGAGGCGAGAGGCCGCTCCCCGGAGCGTGGGGCCATCGCGCCCGGGCAACGGGGCGGGTTTTCGATTAGGCTCTCGCGCCTTCCACTCCACCTTCACCCCCGAGCGCCATGGCCCAGTACGTGATGTCGATGCTCCGCGTGAGCAAGGTCGTCCCGCCCAAGCGGCAGATCATCAAGGACATCTCCCTCTCCTTCTTCCACGGCGCCAAGATCGGCCTCCTCGGCCTCAACGGCGCCGGCAAGTCCACCGTGCTGCGGATCATGGCCGGCGTGGACGAGGAGTTCGACGGCGAGCTGCAGCGCCAGAACGGCATCAAGATCGGCTACCTGCCCCAGGAGCCGAGGCTCGACGGCGACCGGAGCGTGCGCGAGGAGGTCGAGTCCGCCCAGGGCGAGGTGGCGGAGGCGCAGAAGAGGCTCGAGGCGGTCTACGCCGCCTACAGCGAGCCCGACGCCGACATGGAGAAGCTCGCCGAGGAGCAGGCGCGGCTCGAGGCGATCATCGAGAGCGCGGGCGCCGACACCGGCAACGCGCTCGAGATCGCCGCCGACGCGCTGCGCCTGCCGCCCTGGGACGCGACCATCAAGCACCTCTCCGGCGGCGAGAAGCGGCGCGTGGCGCTCTGCAAGCTCCTGCTCTCGAAGCCGGACATGCTGCTCCTCGACGAGCCGACGAACCACCTCGACGCGGAGTCGGTCGAGTGGCTCGAGCAGTTCCTCACCCGCTTCCCGGGGACGGTCGTGGCGGTCACGCACGACCGCTACTTCCTCGACAACGCCGCCGAGTGGATCCTCGAGCTCGACCGCGGCCGCGGCATCCCGTGGAAGGGCAACTACTCCTCCTGGCTCGACCAGAAGGAGCAGCGGCTCGAGGTCGAGGCCAAGCAGGAGAGCGCGCGCATCAAGGCGATGAAGCTCGAGCTCGAGTGGGTGCGGCAGAACCCGAAGGCGCGGCAGGCGAAGAGCAAGGCGCGCCTCGCCCGCTTCGAGGAGCTCTCCAGCGTCGAGTACCAGAAGCGCAACGAGACGCAGGAGATCTTCATCCCGGTGGCCGAGCGGCTCGGCGACAAGGTCATCGAGTTCAAGGGCGTCACGAAGGGCTTCGGCGACCGGCTGCTCATGGACGACCTGTCGTTCATCGTCCCGCCGGGCGCGATCGTCGGGATCATCGGACCGAACGGCGCGGGCAAGTCCACGCTGTTCAAGATGATCACCGGCGCCGAGAAGCCCGACGCGGGCGAGGTCGCCCTCGGCCAGTCCGTGAAGCTCGCGTTCGTCGACCAGAGCCGCGAGAACCTCGCAAGCGACAAGACCGTCTTCGACGAGCTCTCCGGCGGGCGCGACGTCATCCAGGTCGGCCGCTTCGAGATGCCGAGCCGCGCCTACATCGGGCGCTTCAACTTCAAGGGCGCCGACCAGCAGAAGATCGTCGGCGCGCTCTCCGGCGGGGAGCGCGGCCGGCTCCACCTCGCGAAGACGCTCATGACCGGCGGCAACGTGCTGCTCCTCGACGAGCCGTCGAACGACCTCGACGTCGAGACCCTGCGCGCGCTCGAGGACGCCCTGCTCGAGTACGCGGGCAGCGTCATGGTCATCTCCCACGACCGCTGGTTCCTGGACCGGATCGCGACGCACATCCTCGCCGCCGAGGGCGAGTCGAGGTGGACGTTCTTCACCGGCAACTACCAGGAGTACGAGGCCGACAAGCGGCGGCGGCTCGGCGAGGAGGGGGCGAAGCCGCGGCGCATCCGGTACAAGCCGATCAGCCGGTAGGCGCGCGGCGCGGCGCGCCTCACCGCGCGGGCGGCCGCGCAGCGCCGGGCCGGCGGCCGGGGCGAGCCGCTACTGCTTCTGCGCCCGGAAGTTGATCGTCCCGGTGGTGTGCGTGAAGTCCACGACGATGGTCCAGTCGCCCGCGGCGCCGGCCACGGTCGACACCGAGCCGGTCGCGCCGTCGAGCGCGCCCTGGTAGACCTGCGCGCCGGCGGCGTCACGCAGCGTGAGCGTCACGCTGCCGGCGCTGATGGCGCTCGAGCGGTCGACGGAGGCAATCGTGCCGGTGTTGTGCCACGTGTACGAGAGCGTCCCGTCGCCGTTCGCCACGCCCGTGAGCTGGAAGCCGAAGCTGTCGGCGACGTTCGTGATCTGCGGCTGGTACTGAGGCTGGACCGGCGCCGAGCCGGAGTCCGACCCGCCGCAGGCCGCGAGCGAGACCGCGAGGATCGTGGCGAGGGCGACGGACGGCAGGCGCAGGCGCATGAGTGACCTCCAGTGGAGGTCCCACGCTAGCGGCTCGATTGACGGGCATCAAGGGAGCGGAGGTGCGCGGAGAGCGCACCTCGCCGGCGCCACCCGCGCCCCGTGACGTCGCGTCCCGCGGGGCGCCCCGCGCGGCCGCTCAGCTCCGCGCCGGACCGACCGGCTGCGACGCGGAGTCCCCTCCGAAGACGTCGTGCACGTAGTCGTGCGACGAGAGCGCGGCCGGAGCGAGCGCGCCCGTGCGGACGCCCTCGACGATCTCCGGGCGCTCGAGGTCGAAGATCGCGTCCAGGATCTGCCCGCGCTCCCGCGCGTTCGCCTGCCCGACCACGAACAGCACGCGCGCGCTGTGCTGGACGTAGCGGGGCGAGAGGAGCTGGCGCTTCAGGAGCTCCATGATCACGTCGGCCTTGGAGCGGTCGAAGCGCGGCGGGTCGCCCCGACGGTCCTGCTCCGCGAAGAACTCCCGCGTCCACTCGAAGTGGTAGTCCCAGACCTTCTGGAACAGGTCGCGGGTGAAGCGCGTCCCGGCCTTGATCGGCTCCGCGTTCGCGCCGATGACGACGCCGTCCTCGGTGAGGGTCTGCCGCTGCAGGTGGCCGTCCTTCGTGATCGGCGCCTGGTGCTGGACCAGCGTCCACAGCCACGACACGTAGATCCGGTACGTGGCGAGGTCGTTCATGAACCGCTGCCGGAGCTCGTAGTCGTCGATGGCCGCGGCGAAGTTGCCGTTCAGGATCTGGAAGCCGTAGTTCGCGGCCATGTAGAACGAGTGCTGCACGTGCTCGATCGTCACGTCGCCCCTGGGCGGCGCGTAGATCGCCTCCCAGCGCTCGGCCGAGAAGATCTTCTCCGGCGCGTCGAGCTGCTCCTTGCGGACGATCGACGGCGTGATCCTGCCCTGCGCGTCGAGGAGCCCGCGCGACTGGAAGAGCTGCCGCTCGGCCGCGTCGAGGCCGCTCGCCACCGTCGGCACCGCCTTCCCCTTCACGTCGATGGTCTCGAGCTTCGCCTCGACGAGCGCCTGGAGGCCGGACAGCTCGGCGCGGAGCGGGCCGTTGCCCGCGGCGACGTACTCCGCCTCCGGGCTCGCCACCCAGCTCTGCCGGAAGGCGTCGTGGAGCGTGCCCTTCACCTTGCCGGCGAGGATGTCGGCGAGCGTCGGCTGCGCGTCCGCCGCGAGCGGCGCCTCAGGCATGAACATGAGGCCCAGGATGCGCTCGCGGAGCTTGTCGATCGTGATGGCGCGCAGCGCCACCGGGTTGTAGCGGGAGCGCCCGTACGGATCGCCGCCCTGGTAGATCATGACGGCGGCCATCCCGCCGATGGGCGCCGCGTTCGTGAGCGCGCCGCCCTTCATCCCGGCCATGAGCATCATGAGCGCGGCGTAGCGCTGGTAGGCGATCATGATCGGCGTCGCCATCCCGATGCTCTGCGGGTCCGGGAAGATCCCGGCGGGATCGTCCTTCCAGAGCTCGATCATGCTGCCGAGGTAGTCCCAGCGGCCGACGTTCATGCCGAGCAGCCGGCGGCGCAGCACCCACGCGATGCCGGGGAGGTAGCGGCCCGCGTTCCCTTCCTCGTACAGCATCTTCACCTTGAGGGTGCCCGCGGGGACGCCGATGAGCCCCTCCAGGCGCGAGAGCAGCCGCTCGACGATGAGCGCCTCGCGCGGCGTCTGGAGCTTCGGGATGTAGTAGTAGACGCCGCTGCCGGCGCGGGTGAGGGCGTCGTAGTTGTTCACGGCCCACAGCGTCGTGATGACCACGAGCCCGGGCGCCGGCTCGCCGTCCACGAGGACGTGGTCGTAGCGCAGGTGCAGGCTCGGCGGCCGGGCGAGCCGCGTCGGCCACTGCGCCGGCGGCTTCGTGATCTGGTACGCGCGCTTCTTGCCCTTCTTCACCACCTCGTACGGGCGGCCGGTCCAGCGGCCCTCGTGGATCTCCTTCGCGTTCGCCATCGCGGCGAAGATGCCCACCGGCTGGTTCGTGGGGGTGCCGTCGGGCTGGAAGTGCGGCGGCGACGCGTCCTCGAAGTCCGGCATGTTCATCGGCGCCGGCGAGTTGAGCGCGTTGAACGCCATGTCGAGCGGGTGCCACGGCCCGGTGAGCTCGAGCCCCGGGTTCTTCGTCGGGTGGACGTGGTCGGGGATGGGCACCTCGTCGTTGAGGCGCCAGCGCCGCTCGCTCTCGCGGCCGAGGAAGTTGTCCACGAGGCCCTGGACGATCTCGCGGTACGTCCAGGCCTTGCCGCTCACCGGATCCTCGAACGTCTCGTCCCAGCGCGGCCACGCGTACTTCGTGCGGGCCGGCGCCGGGTCCTGCAGGAGGGTCCGGCGCGCGGTGAGCGCGGCGGCGATCGCGGGGCGCAGCTCGCGGGTCAGCGTCGCGATCGTCTGCTCGACGTCGATCTCGCGGCCGTTCACGCGCTGGGTCCCGAAGAGCTGCGGGAACTGCTGGAGGATGTCCGGACGGATCATGGGCTCTGGTCCTCTCTCCGCAGGCGCGCCTGCGCGATCAGGTGTAGTGGCACACACGCGCGCCATGGGCATGGACCAGGAAGGTTGGGTCCCTCGCGCCAGGCCGCGGCGGAGTCCGGCGAGACCCTTCCGGGCTCACCGGCCGGAGGCGCCGGGGCTCCCAACGAGCTGGACTCCGCCCGCCCGCCGCCCCATTGCGCGCTGCGCGCGGCGATGGCCTCGTTACCTTCTGCCACCGTCGGGCGTGATCGCCCCCCATGACCACCATGGCTGCGAAGGCCCCAGCTCTCGAACCGAAGAACCGCGCGCTCGGACAGGCGCTCGACGGGCACCGGCGTGCGGTGTGGGGCATCTGCTACCGCATGACCGGGGTCGCGGCGGACGCGGACGACCTCGTCCAGGAGACGTTCACGCGCGCGCTCACGGCGCGCCCCGATCGGTCGGGCGAGCCGCTGCGGCCCTGGCTCGCGCGGGTCGCCGTCCGGCTCGCGATCGATCACCTGCGCCGCCGCCGCGTCCGCGGGTACACGGGCCAGTGGCTGCCCGCCCCGGTCCCGACGGACACGCCGGACCTGGAGCCGACGCCGGACGCGCGCTACGACGCCGCGGAGTCGGCCTCCTACGCGTTCCTCGTCGCGCTCGAGCGGCTGACGCCGCTGCAGCGCGCGGTGCTCCTCCTCCGCGACGTGCTCGGCCACTCGGTGCGCGAGGCGGCGGCGGTGCTCTCCACCACGGAGGGGGCGGTGAAGGTCGCGCACCTCCGCGCGCGGCGCGCGATGGAGGGCTACGACGCGGCGCGCCTGCCCGCGTCTCCGGCGCTGGAGGCGCGCACGCGGGCGGCGCTGGAGGCGTTCGTCGGGGCGATCCTTGCGGGCGACGTGGCCCGCGCCGAGGCGCTCCTCGCCTCGGACGCGCGCGCGGTCTCGGACGGTGGCGGCGAGTACCTGGCGGCGCCGCGGGTGCTCGAGGGCGCGCGCAACGTCGCGCGGTTCTTCGTCGGGGTCACGCCGCGAGGCGGCGGCGAGCGGAGAGCGACCTGGGTCCGGCTCAACGGCCTCCCCGCGCTCGTCGTGGACCTGCCGGCGGGCGGGCCGCGGGTCGCGCCCCGCATCGTGCTGCGCGTCGATCTCGACGCCGAGGGCCGCATCGCGCGCATCCACGCCATCGCCGCGCCGCGCAAGCTCACGGCGCTGCCTCCAGCTCCGCCGGCGCAGCCGGCTGCTCGCTGAGCGCGCCGATCGTCGCCGCCCAGCCCTCGCGCACGCTCGGATACCGGGGCGCCCACCCCGCGGCCTCGCGCAGCTTCCAGTTGGAGATCCTGAGCGAGCGCGCCAGGAGCTCGCCGAGCGAGCCGGAGACGAGCTTCACCCAGGGCGGAAGCAGGCGCGGCGGCGGGACGCCCAGGGCGGCCGCGAGCAGGTCGAAGTACTCGCGGCGGCGGACGGGCTCGTCGTCGGCGACGTCGTAGACGCCGAGGGGGACCCTCAGCGCCGCCACGACCGCCGACGCCGCGTCGTCGTGGGAGATCGACGAGATGAAGGCGTCGCCGGCGCCCGGCAGGGCGGCGAAGCCCCGCCGCGCCGCGGCCAGGAGCGGCCGCAGGTGGGAGGCGTCCGGGCCGTAGAACGCGGCGAAGCGGAGCACCACGCCCGCTCCCCCATGGCTCGCGAAGCGGGCCGCGGCGCGCTCGGCGTCCAGGACCGAGCGGTTGTAGCGGACCGGCCGGATGCGGGAGCGTTCGGCCACCCACGCGTCCCCGGCGTCCTCGTAGACGAGCGCGAAGGACTCCTGGACGAAGCGAGACGCCCCGCCGGCGAGCGCCGCCTCGCAGAGGTTCGCGGAGGCCTCGCGGCGGAGGCGGTCGTTCTCGCGCCACGCGAAGGGCAGGAGCATCCGCCCCGGCGACGGGATGTGCGTCGCGAGGTTCACGACGATCTCGTGGCCCGCGACGGCGCGCCGGACGGCGGCTGGGTCGAGCAGATCGAGCGCGATGGCGTTGGCCCCGGCGCGGACGAGCCGCTCGCGCGCCTCCGGCGCGCGCGCCACCGCGGTGACCTCGTGGCCGGCCGCGAGCAGCGCGGGGACCACCCGCCGGCCGATGACTCCCGTGGAACCCGTGATGAAGATCCTCATCCTGCCTCCTTGCGCCACCTCACGAGCGAGGAGGCGCGAAGGTTACGCGGGGCCCCGGCCGAGCCCCCGATCCGACCGGCCTCGAGGCCGTGCGGGAAGAGAGCCCGGGTCGCGGGACCGACGCGTCCGCGTGCTCGACCTCCGGCGAGCGCGCCGCGAGGGCCGCGGGCGCGTACACGGAGGAAGGTGACGCGGGCGGGGCCGCGCGAGAGCCGCGGGCGGCCGTAACCTCCGGGGCCGCTCGCGCGTGGACACGGAATGGCGAGCACGATCGAGGCGGAGCGGCCGGCCGGAGCCGGCGAGCGGCACGGGCAGCGGTCCGCTGCCGCCGCGCGTCCGGCTCGCGCCGGCGCCGTGGCGGCCCCGTTCCTGGGCTCGAAGCTCGCGTCGCTCCTCGGGCTCCTGCCGGTGGGCGTCTGGACCGTGAACCACCTGTGGGACAACCTCGCCGCGCTGCGCGGGGGGGCGGCGTGGGAGCGCGCGGTCACCGAGCACTCGAGCCCGGCAACGCAGGCGGTGACGCTCGCGGTCGTGCTCGTGCCGCTCCTGCTCCACTCGGGCTGGGGCCTCGCGCGCCTCCCGCGGACGCGCGTGCCGCGCCACATGGGCCGGTTCGCGAGCCTGCGGCACGGCCTGCACCGCCTCTCCGCCCTGGGCCTCCTCCTGTTCCTGGGAGCTCACCTGTGGCTCGCGCTCATCCGGCCGCGCCTCCTCCAGGGCGGACCCGAGCCGTTCGAGCATCTGGCTCACCAGATGCGGTTCCACCTGCCGACACTCGTCGTGTACGTGCTCGGGGTGCTCGGGACGGCGTACCACCTCGCGAACGGCCTGCAGGCGGTCGGGGTCGGGTGGGGACTCCGCTTCGGGCGCGGGACGATGTCGCGCCTGAGCCTCACGTCGGGGGCGGCCTTCGTCGTGCTCCTCGCGATGGGGTGGACCGCAGTCTGGGCCCTGTGGCGGGCGGGGGGAGGGTGACGCTCCCGCCGTGCCCGCCTCACCGGCCTCGCCGCGAGCCCCTCGCACGCCGGCGCCGCGGGGCCGGCGCCGCGGGCCTCGCGCCTCGCCCGCGGGGGCGCGCGGGCCGGGAGAGCTCGAGCTCGATGCCGAAGATCTCCGCCAGCCGATCGTCCGCGACGAGCGCGGCGCCGGGCGGCGCCTCGGACGCGACCGTCCCGGCGGCGCCGGCTTCCTCGACGAGCTCGGCCATCTCCACGCCGCGCAGCGTGAAGAGCAGCTCCGGGGCCTGGTCGAGGCGCGCGCCGACGCCGTAGAGCACGGCCGCGAGGTGCTTGCAGAGCCGGGCCTCGTCGGGACACGAGCAGCGCAGGTCGAGCTCTGCGCTCGTCGGGAACAGCCCGCGCTCGCGGTCGCACAGCACCTCCATCACGGCGGAGGAGAGCCGCCCGGAGAGGAGCTCCACGACCGTGGCGATGCGGCCCGCGCAGGCCCGCCTCACGGCGCGCCAGCGCGCCGGCGACAGCGGGCGGATCCGCACCTCGGCCTCGTAGAGCTCGGTGCCGCTCACGAACGCGCTGACGAGCCCGCGCGAGATCGCGAGGTGCACGACCGAGCCGTTCCGCGCGTAGGCGCGGCCGCGCGGCAGGCGCGTCGCGAGATCGGCGAGAGACTCGAGCTGGTCGCACCAGGCCCTGCCCCAGAACGTGGTGGCGAGGTCGCGCCCCTCGATGGCGACGGGCTGCGGCACGATGCCCTTGCGCACGAGGCGCTTGCGCGCGAGCTCGGCGCGCAGCCGGCGCTCGGCCGCCGTCACGTACTCGGGGAACCGATCGCCGTCCTCGAACGCCACCGTGCGATCTTAAGCGGCGACCGGCGCGCGAGGCGAGTCCGCCGGGGCGGGGGGCGCAGCCCGGGGCGGCTCCCCTCACGATCAGAACTCCGCGCTGCGCAGATCGAGCGACACGAGGCGGAGGAGCTCCCGGTCGTCGAGCTCCGTCAGGCGGATCTCGTCCGTCCCCTCGAGGAGCTCCTGCGAGAGCCTCCGCTTGTCCTCGAGCATCGCGTCGATGCGCTCCTCGATCGTGCCCCGGCAGACGAGCTTGTGCACGAGCACGGCCTTCCTCTGGCCGATGCGGAACGCGCGGTCGGTCGCCTGGGTCTCGACGGCGGGGTTCCACCACCTGTCGAAGTGGACGACGTGCGAGGCCGCCGTGAGGTTCAGGCCCGTGCCGCCGGCCTTGAGCGAGAGGACGAAGAACGAGACGGTCTCGTCCTCCTGGAACCGCCGCACGAGCGCCGCGCGGTCCTTCACGGGCGTCTGCCCGTGCAGCACGAGCCCGGGGCGCCCGAAGGCGCTCGCGAGGAAGCGCGCGAGCGGAGCGGTCATCTCGCGGAACTGCGTGAAGACGAGCGCCTTCTCCTGGCGAGAAGCGACGGTCTCCGCGATCTCGGCGAGCCGCGCGAACTTCCCGCTCGCTCCGGGGGCGTACTCGCCGTCCCCGAGCCACTGCGAGGGGTGATTGCAGATCTGCTTCAGCCTGAGGAGGTACGCGAGGACGACGCCGCGCCGGCGCGCCCTGTCGCCGGAGGACACGGCCGCGAGCTCGCGCGCGAGCGCCTCGACCGACTCGGCGTAGAGCGCGGCCTGCGCCCGCGAGAGGGCGCAGAAGGCCTTCACCTCCGTCTTGGCGGGCAGGTCGGCGATGACCGCGCGGTCCGTCTTGAGGCGGCGCAGGAGGTACGGGCGGACGAGGGCCCTGACCGCGGCGTACGGCGAGGGCTGCGCGGCGCCGTCCAGGGCCGGCGCCGGAGGCGGGGGCGGGGGCGCGGCGGCGGCCGACGCGGTGCGCTTCAGGAACGTCGCGAACTCCTTCGCCGAGCCGAGGAGCCCCGGGTTCACGAAGTCGAAGATGGACCACAGGTCGCCCGGGCGGTTCTCGACGGGCGTGCCGGTCAGGGCGAAGCGGACGCGCGCGCGGATCGCCTTCACGGCGCGCGACTGCCGCGCCGCCGGGTTCTTCACCGCCTGCGCCTCGTCGAGCACCGCGAGGCCGAAGTCGGCCTGCGTCGCCCACGGCAGACGGGCGACCGCGCCGTACGTCACGACCACGAGGTCGTGCGCGGCGAGGGCGTCGGCGTCGAGGGCGGCGAGCGTCTCGCGCGGCGTGGCGGAGGGATGCGCGACGAGCACCCGGAGCGACGGGGCGAACCGCTCGGCCTCCGCCTTCCAGTTCGCGAGCAGCGACGCGGGCACGACGAGGAGGTGGGGCCCTTCGAGGAGGCGGCGCCGCTTCAGGAGCAGGAGCAGCGCCAGGATCTGGACGGTCTTGCCGAGCCCCATGTCGTCGGCGAGGCAACCGCCGAGGCCGAGCCGCGCGAGCGTCCAGAGCCAGCGGACGCCCTCGCGCTGGTAGGGGCGGAGCGTGGCGTGGAGCGCGGCGCCGGGGTCGGCCTCCTCGGTGCCGCGGGCGCCCCGGAGCGACGCGAGCGTCTCCTCGAGCCACGTGCCCGCGCGGACCCCCGTCCACTGCCGGTTCGGGTCGAGGAGGACCACCTCCGCGCCGAGCTCGGCGCCGGCCACGAGGCGCATCGCCTCCACGAAGGAGACGCCCTCGGCCGCGGTCCGCTGCGCGTCCTGGAAGCGCTGGAGGACCAGGTCGAGCTGCTCGCGATCGATCTCGACCCAGCGCCCCTTGAACAGGACGAGCCCGCTGCCGGCGGCCCGCAGCGCGCGCAGCTCCGCCTCCGTGAGCTCGGCCTCTCCGAGCGTCAGGCGGACGTCGAAGTCGAGGAGGGCGTCGAGCCCCAGCGCGGCGGGCTTCGTCTCGCCGACGCGCATCGTCACGCGAGGCCGCGGCGCGTGCCGTCCGCTCCACCACGCAGGGACGCGCACGAGGACGCCGCTCTCCTCCAGGGCGGGCACCTCGCGCAGGAAGAGGTGCGCCTCGGCGGGGGTCCAGGCGAGGGGCTGGAAGAGCGCGCCGGAGTCGGCGAGGGCCTTCACGAGCGGGCTCCGCTCGGACGCGCGGTGGACGGGCTGGAGCAGCGCGAGGAGACGGCGCCGGTCGGCGGCGGAGGACGCCTCGCGGACGGCGTCGCCGAGGCGGCGGTGACGGGGCCTGCCGCTCGGGGCGAGGCCGGTCGTGTACGTCGCGAGGAACGCGAAGGGACGCTCGGGGTCCTGGCGGTTCTCGGCGAGGTGCAGGTGCACGCGGCCGACGACGCTCCAGGCCGGGTCACGCTCCGCGAGCCAGGCCTGCACCGTCCCCGCCGCGCGGGCGATCTCCTCGCGCCAGGCGGCGAGCGTGTCCGCCCAGAGCGAGCGCAGCACGGCGGGGGAGAGGTACTCGCCCCCCAGCAGCGGGGGCGCGGACGCGGCGAGCTGCTCGAGCTCGCCCGGGCTCGGCTCCGGATCGGCGTCCTCCCGCCGCTCCTCGAGGTCCGGGACGGCGCAGAGCGCGGCGACGAACGCGCGCGCGAAGTCGCGCCAGAACGCGAGCGCCGGCGGCAGCGCGGTGCGCGCCTCGCGGGCGCCGAGGTGGAGGAGGCCGGGGCCGTGGCCCCGCTCGAGCGCGGCCCGGATGCGGCGGGCGACGGCCTCGCCCAGGGCGTCCACCGGCTCGCCCGGGCGCAGGACGAGATGACCTGACGGGGTCAGCGCGATGGTGAAGGGCTCCACGGCCGCGGAAGATAGCGCGCTCGGGGGCCGCTCGCGCCTTCGCCGCGCACGCGAGCGCTGCTCGCTCCCGAGCGCGGAGGTACGATGCAGCGCATGCGGATCCCGGACGCCGTGCGCCGCCTCCTCGCCGTCGCGCTCCTCACCGCGGCTGCCTGCGGAGGCGGAAACGACCCGGCTCCGGGCGGCGACGCCACGCCGCCGCCGCTGGGCGCGCCGATCTCGCGCACCGAGGGCGCTGCGATCGCGGGGGCCGCGGGGTGGACCTGGATCCCGTTCGAGGACGCGTTCTGCACCGACGCGGTGCTGCAGCCGTCGGGGGAGTACCAGTTCGGGACGAGCACGACCGGACTCGCGCTGAGCTGGGGCTCGCCGGCGAGCACCGACCTCGTCGTGTTCCTCCAGGGCGGCGGCGCGTGCTGGGACTTCTTCACCTGCGGGGGTGCGCCGGAGCTCGTGCCCAAGACCGCGAGCAGCGGTCCGTTCGGGCCGGACGAGTTCGCGCGCGACATCTACGCGAAGTACCCGCGCTCGTGGGTGAGACGGGAGAACCTCCCGGCCGCCCTGCGCGACGCGACGATCGTGTTCGTGCCGTACTGCACGGGCGACGTTCACAGCGGCGACGCGGTCGCGACGTACGCCTCACCCATCCAAGGCCGGCCCTCGGTCACGTGGCACCACGTCGGGCACGCGAACGTGCTCGCGTTCCTGAAGCGGCTCGGGGCCACGTTCCCGAGCCCCGCGAAGCTCGTCGTGTCCGGCTCCTCGGCGGGCGGCTTCGGCTCGCTGTCGAGCTACTCCGCCGCTCGACGCTACTGGCCGCACGCCAAGGGTTATCTCGTGGACGACTCCGGCCCGCCCCTCGCCGGCGACGCGATCCCCGCGAGCACGCGCGACACCTGGTACGCGCGCTGGGGCATGGGCGCGTCGCTCGACGGCTTCTGCCCGGGGTGCCGGACGGACCTGTCGCAGGGCCTGCGCGAGCTCGCCGAGCGCTACCCGGGGGACCGCATCGCGCTCCTCTCGCACCTCCAGGACCTCACCATCCGGGGCTTCTTCGGGACGTTCACGCTCCTGCCGAGCCCGGCGTTCACGCCGATGCCCGCGGACCGCTTCGAGGCGGAGCTCCGCCTGCTCGGCACGAGCGTCATGGATCCGGCGACCTCGAACGCGAAGTACTTCTTCACCACGGGAGACGCGCACCCCACGCTCGAGGATCCGACCGTCGTCACGACGCCGGCCCCGGGGCTCGAGGCCTGGCTCGAGCTCATGCTCGCGGACTCGGCGGCCTGGGAGAGCGAGACGGACTAGGGCTCAAAGGGGGGCGCGACGCCGTGCTGCGCAGCCGACGGCGTGCCGGTCCGGGGCCGCGTGCTCAAGCTCGCCTGGACCGGGCTCGCTCGCGCGTCACCCGACCCCGGCGCCGTGCGTCTCTCCGGAGGAGGGCGAGGCGGTGGAGCGGATCGGCGATCACGCGGTCGTGGGGAACGGCCGGGCGGCCGCGCTCGTGTCGCGCGGCGGCACGGTCGACTGGCTGTGCTGGCCGCGATTCGACAGCCCTTCGATCTTCGCCGCGCTCGTCGACGACGGCGCCGGGCGCTGGACGCTCGCCCCGGCCACGCCGTTCCGCTCGGAGCGCCACTACCTCCCGGAGACGAACGTCCTCGTGACGCGGTTCATCACGGCGACGGGCGCGCTGGCGGTGACGGACTTCATGCCGGTCGCCTCGCAGGAGGAGCAGCGGCGGCTGCTCCTCCCGGACCACGAGCTCGTGCGGATGGCCACGTGCGAGCGCGGCTCGGTGGAGCTCGAGACCGTGTTCGAGCCACGGCCCGACTACGGCCGCGTGCGGCCCCGGCTGCGCGACGCCGGCGGGCTCGGCCTCCGGGCCGAGACACGGGCGGGCCTCCTCACGCTCCGCGCGGATCTCCCGCTCGCGATCGAGCCCGCCGGGCGTGCGACCGGGAGAGCGGTCCTGCAGGCCGGCGAGACGCGGCACCTGTCGCTCTGCTACGCCGACGAGTGGCCCGCGATCCTGCCGCCGCTCGGAGCGCCCACGCGCGAGGCGCTCGCGCGCACCGTTCGCTGGTGGCGCGCCTGGGTCGGGCAGCTCCGCTACGACGGGCCCGGCCGCGACGCGGTGGTGCGCAGCGCGCTCGCGCTGAAGCTCCTCGTGTACGCGCCGTCGGGCGCGGTCGTCGCGGCGGCGACGACGTCGCTCCCCGAGCGCGTGGGCGGCGATCTCAACTGGGACTACCGCTTCTGCTGGCTGCGCGACGCGGCGCTCACCGTGCGCGCGCTCTTCGGGCTCGGCTTCCGCGACGAGGCCGACGCCTTCGTGAGCTGGCTCCTCCACTCGACGCGGCTCACCCAGCCCGAGCTGCGGGTCCTCTACGACGTGCACGGCAACGCGCCCCCGCGCGAGCGCACGCTCGAGCACCTCGCGGGCCACCGCGGGTCGCGACCGGTGCGGGTCGGGAACGGCGCCGCGGATCAGCTCCAGCTCGACGTCTACGGCGAGGTGATCGACGCGGTGACCCACTTCGTCCGGAGCGGCGGGACGCTCGACCGGGAGACGCAGCGGATGCTCTGCGCGCTCGGGGACGAGGTGTGCCGGAGCTGGCAGGGCGCCGACGAGGGGATCTGGGAGCCGCGCTCCGGGAAGGGGCACAACACCCACTCGCGCGTGCTGTGCTGGACCGCGCTCGACCGGCTCCTCGAGCTGCACGCGAAGGGGCACCTCTGCAGCGCGCCGGTCGAGCTGTTCGAGCGGAACCGCGCCGCCATCAGGCGCGACGTGGAGGAGCACGCCTGGAACGCGCGGCTCGGGAGCTACACCGCGCGGCTCGGCGGGGAGGAGCTCGACGCGGCGCTGCTGCTCCTCGCCTGGTACGGGTTCGAGGACGCGCGCTCGGCGCGCATGCGCGCGACGTTCGCGCGGATCCGCGAGCGGCTCGGCGCGCGCGACGGCCTCCTCTACCGCTACCGGAGCGGCGACTCTCCCGGCGAGGGCGCGTTCGGGATCTGCAGCTTCTGGGGCGCCGAGGTGCTGGCGCTCGGCGCGGGCAGCGCAGCGGAGGCGCGCGAGACCTTCGAGCGGCTCTGCCGGCTCTCGAACGACGTGGGGCTCTTCGCGGAGGAGCTCGACCCCGGGACGGGCGAGGCGCTCGGCAACTTCCCCCAGGCGTTCACGCACGTGGGGCTCATCAACGCGGCGCTCTCGCTCGAGCAGCGGCTCCGGGGCGAGGCGCCGCTCACGCACGCGGTCCCGCCGCGCGCGGCGCTCGAGGAGGCGGACGCATGAGCGTCGGGAGCTGGCTGTTGTGGGGCTTCGTCGCGACGATCGTGCTCACGACGATCCTGGCGGGCACCCAGGGGCTGCGCCTCACGCGCATGAACCTCCCCTACATGCTCGGCACCATGTTCACCCCGAGCCGCGATCGCGCGAAGCTCCTCGGGTTCGCCGTCCACCTCGTGAACGGCTGGCTCTTCTCGCTCCTGTACGTGGCCGCCTTCGAGGCCTGGGGCCGGGCCACCTGGTGGCTCGGCGCGGCCATCGGCGTCGTGCACGCCGCCTTCGTCCTCACCGCCGGCATGCGGATCCTGCCCGGCTTGCACCCCAGGATGGCGAGCGAGACGCACGGCCCCACGGTGACGCGGCAGCTCGAGCCGCCCGGCTTCCTCGCGCTCAACTACGGGGTCCGGACGCCGCTCGGCGCGCTCGCGGCGCACGCGGTGTTCGGCGCGATCCTCGGGGCGTTCTACCGGCTCGCCGGCGGGTGAGCGCCCGCTGAGCGCGCGGGGGCGCTCAGCGCGCGGGCGCCTCCGGCGGGAGCGCGACGAACACGCCGAGCACGCCGATGAGGTTCCCGGCCTGGTCGCGCAGCGGCACCCGGCTCGCCAGGCAGTCGATGTCCCCGCCCGACGCGTCGCGCAGGGTCTCGCGCGCGTCGAGCAGCGGCGCTCCGGCGTCCATGACGCCCCGGTCCCGCTCCAGGAGGCGCGCGCGCTGCTCGTCGCTCCAGCCGAGCTGCGCGTCGGTCTTCCCGACGATCGCCTCGGCGGAGGGGAGGCCGAACCGCTGCGCGAAGCGGTCGTTGCACCCGAGGTAAACGGAGCGCCGGTCCTTCCAGTAGATGGAGTGCGGGACGTTCGACAGGACGCTCTGGAGCAGCTCGCGCTGCTCGCGGACGTTGCGGAAGCTCGCCTCGACCCGCTCGGCCATGTGATCGAACTCGGTGGCGAGCTGACCGATCTCGTCCTTCGAGCGCAGGCCGATGCGGCGCGACAGGTGCTTCTCGTCGTCCGCGATGTCCCGGGACAGGCCGACCAGCGTGGCGAGGGGCCGCGTGAGGGTGGCGGCGAGGAAGCTCACCCCGGCCACCGCCAGGATCACCACCACGAGCGACGCCAGCATGATGCGCCGGACGAGGGCGCCGACCTGCGCCTCGGCGGCCGCGGTCTTCTCGGCGATGGCGACCTCGATGTCGTCCACGTACCGGCCCGTGCCGATGATCCAGTCGAGCGGCCGGTAGCGCTTCACGAACGAGAGCTTCGGCGCCGCGGCGCCCGGGGTCCCCTCCGCCGTCGGCTTCGGCCAGGAGTACTCCACGAAGCCCTCGCCGGTCTTCCAGGAGATGTCCCGGAACGCCGAGAACAGGTTCTGGGCGCGGCCGTTCACCGCGAGCTCGAACTCCTTCGCGTCCATCGTCCGGCCGTCGAGCTCGGGCCGGATCGGATGCATCACCATGCGCGGGACCGGCGTCTCGGCGGTGCTGATCCAGAAGTACTCCGAGCCGTAGCGGATCTTGCGGATGCCCGAGGTGATCTCGGCGAGCTTCTCCCGCACCGCCTCGTCCACGTAGATGCCGGTCCCCACCACCCAGCCCCACTCCTTGAACAGGCGGACATAGGAGAACTTGGGCATGCGCGGCAGGAGCGCGTTCCCGTCCGGCTCGGGCCAGCTGTAGCGGATGAAGCCCGCCCCGCGCGCGGCGGTGAGCTCGACGGCGAGCTGGAACAGGTTACGGTCGTCGTCGCCCGCGCAGTCGAACTCGGGCGCGTCGAGGACCGTCCCCTCGAGCCTCGGGACGAGCGGGTGCATGAGCATCGTCGGGTAGGGCCGGCCGACGGTGTTGATCCACAGGTACCCCTTGCCGCCGTCGAACCGCATCGCGCGGAGCGTCTCGAGCGCGTCCGCCTGCGCGCGCGCGACCGACACCTCGCCCCGGCGCGCCCGCGCGAGGTGCTCGCGGAGGGTCGCGCCCGCGACGTCGAGGATCGCCTCGAGCCGCTGCCCGTACTTCTGCTCGAGGTAGCGCTCGTCCGCGGCCTCCCGGTACTGCGCGTCGATGAGCGCGTAGACGGTGTTCACCTTGTCGGTGAGGTCCTGCTTCACCTGCGCGGTCTTCTCGGCCCGGATGCGCGCGATGTCCTCAGCGGCCCGCGAGCGGATGCTCCCGACGGCGTAGCCCGCGAGGACACCCGCGGTGACCAGCACCGCGACGGAGATGGCCAGCTGCAGCTTGAGCTTCAGGGTCAAGAGTGCTCCGGGACCGGCGGTGGCGGGATTCTGGCCGACCCGCGAAGGCGGATCAACGAGGGGTTGTGGAGGCGCGTCGTGGGCTGGGATAATCGCGGGCGCTCGACAGATCGTCGCAGGCCACGCACGCCACGAAGGACGGGGGCAGGCAGAGCTCGAAGGAATCGGGGAGCCGATTCGTTCACGGGCGCCGGGGACCGCCGATGCTCGATCGCCTCCTCCACTTCGTGACGGGAAGCCCGGCGTTCCAGTTCTTGCGCTCGGTCACGCCGTTCGACTTCCTCCCGGACGCCGACCTCGAGCGCATCAGCGACGCGCTCTCCATCGAGTACCACCCGAGGGGGAGCACGCTGTTCGCCCAGGGGCAGTCGGCGGTGACCGACGTCTACGTCGTCATGAAGGGCTCGCTCGAGCTCCTCGACGACGCGGCCGCGCCCGGCTCCCAGGGGCGCGCCGCCGGCCTCGGCCAGACCTACGGCGGCGCGTGCGTCCTGACGAACGGCGGGATCGCCCTGTTCACGGTGCGTGCGGTGGAGGACACGTTCCTCTACGCGGTGCCGGGGGCGCTGTTCCTCGAGGCGTGCGCGAGGCACCGCGAGTTCCACGACTTCTTCGCCGAGAGCCTCGGGCCCCGCATGCTCGAGCGCGTGGGGGCGCGGCTGCGCCAGAAGTGGCTCCTCACCTCGCCCGATCCGGACTCCGTCGGCTTCAGCCGCACGGTCGGGGAGATCTGCGATCGGGAGGTGGCCTGGTGCTCGCGAGAGGAGTCGGTGCGGGAGGTCGCGCAGCGGATGGCCGTGCGGCGCTGCCACACGCTGCTCGTGCGCGACGCGGGCGGCGCGCTCGTGGGGCTCGTGAGCGAGCGGGACCTCGTCACGCGGGCGCTGGCGAGCGGCCTCGACGCGGCGCGGCCCGTCTCGGAGGTCATGACCCCCGCCGGCGAGGCGATGGCGGCCGGGTTGCCGCTCGCCGCGGCGATGGAGGTGATGGTGCGCTCCGGCGTTCGCTCGCTGCCGGTCGCCGGAGAGGGTGGGGAGATCGTCGGGCTGCTCGCGGACGACGATCTGCTCGTCGCGCACGGGAGCTCTCCGCTCGAGTACCTGCGGGACATCGCGCAGACCCGGCTCCGCAAGGACCTCGCCGAGAAGCGGGCGCGCCTGCCCCGGCTGGTCCGCGCGCTCATGCTCGAGGGGGCGCGGGTGGACAGCCTCACCTGGCTCATCAGCGCCGTGTCCGACGCCACGGTGAGGCGCGTGCTCGACCTGGCGCTCGCCGAGATGGGCCCGCCCCCCGCGCCGTTCGTGTTCCTCGCCCTCGGCAGCGAGGGGCGGCGAGAGCAGACCCTCGTGACCGACCAGGACAACGCCCTGGTGTTCGCCGACGTCCCCGGGCGCGAGGCGGAGGCGGCGGAGTACTTCCCGCGGCTCGGCGAGCGCGTCTGCACCTGGCTGAAGGAGGTCGGGGTCGAGTACTGCGACGGGGAGGTGATGGCGAGCAACCGGGAGTGGTGCCAGCCGCTGTCCGTCTGGAAGGAGTACTTCCGCAAGTGGGTGAGGGTCCCGGAGCCGGAGGCGGTGCTCAACTCCAGCATCTTCTTCGACTTCCGGGAGGTGCACGGAGACCTCGCGCTCGCCGAGGAGCTCCGCGGCCACGTGACCCAGCTGCTCGCGCCAAGGCCCGGGATGTTCTTCAACCTCCTCGCGCAGGCGGTGGTGGACAAGGAGCTGCCCGTCGGCCTCTTCGGGCGGATCTCGGTGGAGACGCGCGGGAGCCGGGAGGACGTGTTCGACATCAAGCAGCCCATCGCGCGCATCTGCGAGCTGACGCGGCTGCAGGGCCTCTGGAACGGCATCGGCGCGACGAGCACGCTCGAGCGGCTGCGGAAGCTCTCGCAGCAGGGCGAGGTGGACGCGCGGGTCTGCCTCGACATGAAGCACGCGTACTCCTTCCTCATGCAGCTGCGGCTCGCCCGGCAGGTGGCGGCGCTCGGGAGCGGGGGCGTGCCGGCCGACAACCTCATCAGCACGCACGAGATCTCCACCCTCGAGCAGCGGTTCCTCGAGGAGACCTTCGGGCTCATCGGACGTGCCCAGGCGAGCGCGCGCAGGAAGTTCCTGCGCCAGGCGTGAAAGGGAGCGCAATGAGCCGAACCACCGGGATCGCGGCGCTCCTCCGGCTCGTCCGGCGCAAGGCCACCGGCGCGGCCGCGGAGGTCCGCTACGCGCGGCGCAAGACGCTCGGCGCGGAGGAGTGGACGCAGCCGATCCGGACGATGACGTTCACGGTGCTCGACTGCGAGATGACCGGGCTCGACCCCGCCAAGGACGAGATCCTCTCCATCGGCGCGGTGCGGATCCGCAACGGCCGGATCGTGATGAGCGAGCGCTTCTACCAGGTGTTCAAGCCGACCGAGGCGGTCTCGCCGAAGGAGGTCATCCTCATCCACGGCCTCGGCCCCGACGAGGTCAGCCGCGGCATGCCGCTCCTCGACGCGCTCGACCGCCTGCTCGCCTTCATCGGCGACAGCGTCGTGATCGGCCACTTCACGGCGGTCGATCTCGGCTTCCTGAACGCGGCGCTCGCGTCGCGGAAGGAGCGATCGATCAAGAACCCCGCGCTCGACACGCGCCTCCTGTACGGCTGGTGGCGCCGGCGGACGTCGCCTGCGAGCCAGGCCTCGACCGACGCCGCCCTCGAGGACATCGTCATCGAGATGGGGCTGCCGCGCTACCCGGCGCACCACGCCTTCTACGACGCGCTCACCACCGGCATGGTGTTCCTGAAGCTGCTGGGCGACTTCGAGGCCTCGGGCGCCGTTCAGTTCCGGACGCTGTACCGGGAGGCGGGGGTGTACTGACGCGCGAGCGGGGAACGATCACGTGCTGGCGAGCAGGGGCGGGGCGCAGCCAGCGCGGTCCCCGGCGAGATCATCCGCCGATCGCGTGCCGGTATGCGTGGAGGACGTGCTCGGCGATCTCCGCGACGCCCACGCCCCGGGTGACCTGCGCGAAGACCACCGGGCCGTCGCCGCGCATCCGCGCGGCGTCGCGGGCCATGAGGCCGAGGTCGGCGCCGACCGCCTCGGCGAGATCCGTCTTGTTCACCACGAGGAGATCGGCCTGCGTGATGCCGGGGCCGCCCTTGCGCGGCACCTTGTCCCCGCCCGCGACGTCGATGACGTAGATGGTGTAGTCGGCGAGCTCGCGGCTGAAGTGCGCGGCGAGGTTGTCGCCCCCCGACTCGCAGAACAGGATCTCGGGGTCGTGCGCCAGGGTGAGCTCCTCGAGCGCGAGCAGGTTCGCGGTCACGTCCTCGCGGATGGCCGCGTGCGGGCACCCTCCGGTCTCGACGGCGCGGATGCGCTCGGCGGGCAGCGCCTGGTTCCGGACCAGGAACTCGGCGTCCTCGCGGGTGAAGATGTCGTTCGTCACGACCGCGAGGGAGCGTGAGTGGCGCAGCGCGCGGCAGAGCGCGAGGACGAGCGCGGTCTTCCCGCTCCCGACCGGACCTCCCACTCCGACCGTGAAGGCGCGCCGCCGGAGGTCGCCGCGCGCGTGAGGGGCGCCGCGGTCCCGGAACGAGCCGGGCCCGGGGGCGTGATCGTGACCGGAGTGGAGCGAGAGCGCGTTCATGGTCAGCTCTGGAAGAGCCTCGAGTAGAGGCGGTCCTGGTGGGACTGCAGGAGCTCGAGGAGCGGCGAGGCCGCCGCGGCCTCCTCGGGTGGCCGACCGGCCGTCGCGGCGAGGACCGCGTCCGCGACCGCGCCGGCGCGGACGAGGGCGGCCTGGGCCTCGAGCGGACCGCAGAGGCCGAGCCGCACGCCGGCGGAGACGATCCCCCGCGCCGCGAGGAACAGGTGCAGCCGCGCGGCCTCCTCCTCGGACGCGCCGAGGCGGCCGAGGACCACCCCCGACACCGGGGCGAGGTGCCCCGCGAGGCCGGCGTGCCGCACCTCCTCCTCGAGCTCCCGCGCGGCGGGCCCGAGGGAGACCGCGGCCCGGAGCAGCGCACGCCCCTGCGCGCGGCTCGCGCGGTTGGCGACGTGCCCGGGGATGGCGGCGTCGCAGCGGGCGTCGAGCTCGGCGAGCCGCTCCGGCGCGCGCAGCGCCGCGACGACGAAGGGGACCGCGAGCGAGCCCGCCTGCCAGAGCGACTCGACCACGAAGGCGTCGAGCCCCGCGACGCCGGCGCAGCGCCCGAGCTGCACGGCCGCCTCGAGCCCGCCGGAGTGGGCGAAGCCGCCGGTGGGGAACGCCGAGTCGGCGAGCTGCCAGGAGAGCCAGGGGGTCATCAGAAGAGGAAGTAGCGCTGGGCGAGCGGGAGGCGGGCGGCAGGCTCGCAGCGGAGGAGCACGCCGTCCGCGCGCACCTCGTACGTCTCCGGATCCACCTCCATCCGCGGCAGCGCGTCGTTGAGCTTCATGTCCTTCTTGCCGAGGGCGCGGCAGCCGTGCACGGCGACGAGCCGCTTCGCGAGCCCGAGGCCTTGCACCTCGCCCGCCTGAAGCGCCGCCCGCGACACGAACGCCACGCTCGTCGCCCCGAGCGCGCGCCCCAGCGCGCCGAACATCGGGCGCGCGAGGACCGGCTGCGGCGTCGGGATCGAGGCGTTCGGGTCGCCCATCTGGGCCCAGGCGATGAGCCCTCCCTTGAGCACCAGCTCGGGCTTCGCGCCGAAGAACGCGGGCCGCCACAGGACAAGGTCCGCGAGCTTCCCTGGCTCGACCGAGCCGACCTCTTCCGCGAGGCCGTGCGCGATGGCGGGGTTGATGGTGTACTTCGCGACGTAGCGGCGGATGCGGAGGTTGTCGTTGTCGCCGCGCTCCTCCGCCAGCCGGCCGCGCTGCCGGCGCAGCTTGTCGGCGGTCTGCCAGGTGCGGGTGACGACCTCGCCCACCCGGCCCATCGCCTGCGAGTCCGAGCTCATCATCGAGATCGCCCCGAGGTCGTGCAGGACGTCCTCGGCCGCGATCGTCTCGCCCCGGATCCGGCTCTCCGCGAACGCGAGATCCTCGGGGAGCGTGGGGTCGAGGTGGTGGCAGACCATGAGCATGTCGAGGTGCTCGTCGACGGTGTTCACCGTGTACGGCCGGGTCGGGTTCGTGGAGGAGGGGAGGACGTTCGGCTCGCCGCAGACGCGGATGATGTCGGGCGCGTGGCCGCCGCCCGCGCCCTCGGTGTGGAAGGTGTGGATCGTGCGGCCCGCGAACGCCGCGATCGAGTGCTCGGCGCAGCCGGACTCGTTGAGGGTGTCGGTGTGGATGGCGACCTGCACGTCGAGCGCGTCGGCGACGCGCAGACAGGTGTCGATGGCGGCCGGGGTGGTCCCCCAGTCCTCGTGCAGCTTCAGGCCCACGGCCCCGGCGCGGATCTGCTCCGCCAGCCCCTCGGGCGACGCGGCGTTGCCCTTGCCGAGGAGCCCGATGTTGACGGGGAGCGCGTCCGTGGCCTGGAGCATGAGGCCGACGTGGCGGGCGCCCGGCGTGCACGTCGTGGCGTTCGTTCCCGTCGCCGGACCGGTGCCGCCGCCGAGCAGGGTCGTGACGCCGCTCGCGATCGCCTCGTACGCCTGCTGCGGCGAGACGAAGTGGATGTGCGTGTCGATGCCGCCGGCGGTGAGGATGAGCCCCTCGCCGGCGATGCACTCGGTGCCCGGGCCGATGGTCATCCCCGGCGTCACCCCCGCCATCGCGTCGGGGTTGCCCGCCTTGCCGATGGCGCAGATCCGGCCGCCCCGGACGCCAACGTCGGCCTTGAAGACGCCGCCGTGGTCGAGCACGAGCGCGTTCGTCACCACGAGGTCGAGCACCTCGTCCGGCGGCGCGCCGGCCGCCTGGCCCATGCCGTCGCGCAGGACCTTGCCGCCGCCGAACACGCACTCGTCGCCGTACACCGTGAGGTCCCGCTCGACCTCCAGCACGAGCGACGTGTCGCCCAGGCGGACGCGATCGCCGGTCGTCGGGCCGTACACCTGGGCGTACTGTCGCCGATCCATTCGCCGCGTCATCTCAGCGCTCCTCCGCGTGGGCGAAGCCGCGCCGGCGGGCCTCCGCCACGACGCGCTCCCGGCCCTCCTCCGTGACCGGCCCCGGCGCGAGGGCGTTGCCGCCGCGGACCACGCGGCGCCCGCCGATCTCCACGAGCGCGACCGTGCGCGTCTCGCCGGGCTCGAAGCGGACCGCCATCCCGGCGGGCACGTCGAGCCGGCGGCCGTACGCGCGCGCCCGGTCGAAGCGCAGGAGCGGGTTCACCTCGGCGAAGTGGTAGTGGCTCCCCACCTGCACCGGGCGGTCGGCGAGGTTCGTCACGGCGAGCTGGATCGCCTCGCGTCCCTCGTTCAGCACCACCTCGCCGGGCGCCGGCAGCACCTCGCCCGGGCTCGCCTCCTCCGGTCCGCCGGGAGCTTCCTCCGCGAAGGCCGACAGGGGCGGGACCGGGAGGAAGGATCCGTAGAGCGCCAGCGCGAGGTCGCCGTCCTCCGCCGCGATGGGGTGGTGGACCGTGACGAGCTTCGTGCCGTCGGGGAACGTCCCCTCCACCTGCACCTCCGCGACGAGCTCGGGCACGCCCGGCAGCACCTGCCGCCGCCCGAGCATCCGCCGGCCGAGCGCCATCAGCTCGGCGACGCGCCGCCCGTCGCGCGCGAGCTCGAGGAGCTGGGTGGCGACGAGCGCGACCGCCTCGGGGTGGTTGAGGCGCAGGCCTCGCGCGAGCCGTTTCTGCGCGAGGACGCCGGCCTGGTGGAGCGTGAGCTTGTCGATCTCTCGTGGGGTCAGGTGCATCGTGCCTCCGGGTTCACGGAATGTGCGTAAACGGATCCACGCCGGCGACGGCCGCGACGAATGCGAGGCGCTCGCGCACGAACGCGAGCCCGTCCTCGACGCTCCGGCTCGCGATGCGCACGAGGACGCCGTCGCCGAGCGGGCTCGCCGCCGCGAAAACGGGCGAGTCCGGGGTGGCCGGCGACGACGCGAGCCGCTCCTGGAGCGCGCGGGCGTGGCGCGCGCTCGCCGGTCCGAGCGCGACCACGGTCGCGAGGAAGTCGATGCCGGAGAGCCGCTCGCCGAGGGGAGGACCTTCGCCGGGCACGAGGCGGAGCCCGTCCGCCAGGATCGTCCGGCCGCCCATCACGACCTCGACGCGCGAGCGGTACTCGTCGAAGGCCCAGCGCTCGCCGCGAGCGACGCGGCCCGCGACCAGGGCGTCGAGCCAGAGAAGGCTCGCGCCGGGCGCGAGCTCGAGCCGCTGCTCCTGGCGGTAGCGCGCGCTCGCGAAGCAGCTCACCGGCTGCGGCAGGACCGCGAGGACGGCGCCCGGGCCGACGCGCGCCCCGAGCCGCTGCGTCGCGATCGCCCCGCGCGAGCGGTAGATCTTGGTCCCCGCCTGCGTGGAGAGGAGCGCGGTAGAGTCCCCTCCGACCTCGACCTCGAGCGACACCTCGTCTCCCGCGAGGAGCCCGCCGCCATGGCTCGCGGAGATGATCCAGGCGCAGCGCCCCCGCGGAGAGGGCGAGAGGAGCTGGAGAGGGCTCGACGCCATGCACGCGACGATGGCGCTCGCGCCGCCCACGCGCGCCGTCGCGACCCGTCCCGCGCCGGCGCGGAGCCCGTGTTCCGGGCGCGGCTGCCCGATGGACGTGCAGCGTGCCACGGGGAGATCGAGGATCGGCTCGGGATCCAGGCAACGCATCGGACACGGGCGGCATCGTGCAGGGCGCGCGCCAGTCCCCGGCCTCGCCAGGCGGGCTCACGCCAGGAGCCGCTCGATCACCGCCGGGTCGGGCGGCTTCGCCACGTGCCCGTCGAAGCCCGCGTCCGCGGCGCGCCGCAGGTCGTCCGGCTGCGCGTAGCCGCTGACGGCGATGAGCCGCACGCCGTCCGGGCCGGCGGCGCGGAGCGCGCGCGCGACGTCGTAGCCGCTCATCCCGGGGAGCCCGAGGTCGCACAGCACGACGTCCGGGGGGCTCGCGAGCGCCCTCGCGAGGGCGGTCGGGCCGTCGTAGGCCACCTCGGTGGTGTGGCCGAACAGCTGCACGATCTCCGCGAGCGAGTCCGCTGCGTCCGGGTTGTCGTCCACCACGAGGACGCGGAGGCCGTGGGGCACCGGAGTGATCCCGGCGGCCACCGCGACGGGCACGCTGGCCTCCGCGGCGAGCGGGAGGCGGACGACGAGCTCGGCGCCTCGTCCCGGCCCGGCGCTCTCGGCGCGGACCGTCCCACCGTGCAGCTCGGTGATGCCCTTGACGAGCGCGAGGCCGAGCCCGAGCCCGCCGTCGGTCCGCGCGAGCGAGCGCTCCGCCTGCACGAACGGCTCGAAGATCCGCTCGAGCTGGTCCGGCGCGATGCCGATGCCGGTGTCGCGGACGCGGAGCTCCGTCGCGTCCGCGCTCGAGCGAACCGACACGGTGACGGCGCCGCCGCGGGGCGTGAACTTGGCCGCGTTCTGGAGGAGGTTCCCGAGCACCTGCCCGAGCCGCGTCGCGTCGCCGCTCACGAGGACCGGTCCGGCGGGGAGCTCCAGCGCGAGCTCGAGGCCTCGGCCCGCGAGGACGGAGCGAAGATCCTCGGCCGTCCGGCGCGCGATCCCGGCGACGTCCACCCGCTCGCGGCGCAGCTCGATCTTGCCCTTCGCGATGCGGGTCACGTCGAGCAGGTCGTCCACGAGCCTCGTGAGGTGCTCGGTCTGCCGCTCGATGACCGCCCGCGCCCGGCGCGCCTGCTCTCCGGCGGGGTCGGCGTGCTCGAGGATGTAGATGGAGTTGCGGATGGGGGCGAGGGGGTTCCGCAGCTCGTGCGACAGCACGCTCAGGAACGCGTCCTTGCGCCGGTCCACGTCGCGCAGCGCCTCCTCCGCCTTCCGCTGGCGGAGCGCTCCCTCGGCGAGCTCGCCGATGAATCGCACGAGCGCCCGGTCGTAGGCGACGATGTTCTCGACGGCGGCGTGGTCGAAGACCGGCACGCGATCGAGCGCGGCGAGGTACGCCGCCTCGTCGTACCCGAACTGCTTCGCCTGCTGGACGAAGAAGCCGCGGTCCGCCGACTCCTCCACGTAGAAGAACTGGCCCAGGAAGAGCGTCGCGAGGTGCTCGCCCGCGACGACGATGGGGACGCCGATGTCCCGCAGCCCGTTCTTGCACAGGTACTCGCAGGAGGAGCCCTCCGCGAGGTGGCCCTTGATGTAGTCGTCGCTCTCCCGGCAGCGCTCGAGCGAGCGGGGATCCGCCCGGTGGAAGTGGACGCAGATGTCCTGCCAGCCGCAGCCGACGAGGACGGAGCCGTCGAAGGCGTCGATGATGCCGATGGGCATCCCCGTGGCGTTGTAGTTCGCCTCCGCGAGCCGCTGGACGACGGACATGTCCAGGAGCTCGGCCAGCCGGACGGAGGGTATTGAGGTTGGCGCCATCGGAGCATCAATCAAAAAAGGTGCGGTGATATTCCTACATTGCGACATGTAATCTCCGTCCGTGCAAGCAGGCGGGTCACGGGCAAGCGGGGAAGGTCCTGAGGACGCGGGCCACGACGCGCAGCGTCATGGGGGTTGCCGCGCACGTCCGGGGGAGAAGCGCGCGCTCGGAGTGAAGCCCCTTGTAGGCTGGGGCGGAGCCTCGACCCGGGCGCATCGGGAGCTGCGAGCGCGGCCTAGCTTGCAGACATGAAGCGCGCGCTCGCGGCGGGGCTCGTGGTCGGGACGGGGTTGGGCGTGCTGGCGCGTCGCTTCTGGGACCGCCGGACCCGCTACGGCCCCTGGGGCTCGCTCGGGCTCGGCCTGCCCGGAGGGGTGGACGGGGTCGGCCTCGCCCTGACGCAGACGACCGCGACGTCGCTCGTCGACGGGAACCGCGTCGCGTGGAGGGACGACGCCGAGGTGTTCGACGCGCTGGAGGAGGCGATCGGCGACGCGCGCCGCAGCGTCCACGTGGACGTGTACATCTGGAAGCCGGGGGGCGCGGGAGATCGCCTGGCGGACCTCGCGTGCCGCAAGGCGCGCGAGGGCGTGCGGATGCGGATCCTCGTCGACCCCATGGGGAGCACCGGCTTCGACGAGGAGCTTCGCCCCCGGCTGAGCGAGGCCGGCTGCGAGGTGCGCTACTTCAGGCCGCTCAAGAAGCGGCCCTTCTCCCTGACGGGACGGAACCACCGCAAGCTCGTCGTGGTCGACGGGCGGGTGGGCTTCACCGGGGGTTTCGGCATCGCGCCCGAGTGGAGCAGCGGCGCGCCCGGCTCGCCCGTGTGGCGAGACTCGAACGCGGAGATCGAGGGGCCCGTCGTGCAGCAGATGCAGGTGGCGTTCGCGAACCACTGGATCGAGACGGGGGGCTGGATGCTCCCCGCGGTCGAGCTCGAGCGGCCGAGGCCGGCGGGGGAGGCGCGCGCCGCGTACGTGACGAGCACCGACGTCATCGGCCTCTCCCACGCGCGCTGGGTCACGCACATCGCGCTCGCGGCGGCGGAGCGGCGGGTGTGGATCGCGAACGCCTACTTCGTCCCGCCGCCGGCGGTGCTCGGCACGCTCTGCGCACGGCGCGAGATGGGGATCGACGTGCGGCTGCTCCTGCCCGGGCCGTACCAGGATCATCGCAGCGTGACGTTCATCCAGCGCCGCCATTACCCGCGGCTCGAGGCGAGCGGGGTGACGGTCTACGAGTACCTCCCCGCGATGATGCACGCGAAGACCATGCTCGTCGACGACCGGCTCTCCCTGGTCGGCTCCATGAACCTCGACTTCATGTCGATGGAGTGGCTCGAGGAGGGCGCCCTGGTGGTGGACGACCGCGCGTTCGCGCGCGCGTTCGAGGAGCGGTGGCAGGAGGACATGTCGCGCTCGCGGCAGGTGACCGGGCTGGGCGCGGAGGACGCGAACGGCCGCTTGCGACCCGCCGAGACCTCGACCTCGCCGCGCGCGCTGGTTAGCTCGACCACCTCGAACCAAGGAGGAGCGCCATGGCCACGGTGAGACCCATCCCGGAGGGGATGCACACGCTCACGCCGAACCTCGTCATCCGGGGAGCGGCGCAGGCGATCGAGTTCTACAAGCGCGCGCTCGGGGCGCAGGAGGTGGCGCGCATGCCGGCGCCGGACGGGAAGAGCATCTGGCACGCCGAGCTGCGCATCGGCGACTCGATGTTCTTCCTGAACGACGAGATGCCGGGCATGGGCACCGGGGCGCCGAGCGCCGCCGCGCCGGTGCCGGTGACGATGTGGCTCTACGTGCCCGACACGGACGCGGCGTTCAAGCGCGCCGTCGACGCCGGCGGGAAGCCGACGATGCCGCCCGCCGACATGTTCTGGGGCGACCGCTGCGCGGGCGTCGCCGACCCGTTCGGCTACATGTGGTCGTTCGCGACGCACCAGAAGGACCTCACGCCGGAGGAGATGCGGCGGGCGGGCGAGGAGTTCGCGAGGTCGATGGGCGCGAACCGCTGAGGCTCGGCGCGGCGCGGGCGCCGCCGGGAGGGGCGCTCGCGCCGTGACGCGACGTCAGCGCGGCCGCTCGAAGGCGCGACGCGCCCGCTCCGCCCGCGCGCGGAAGGCGCAGCCGTCGAGGTGATCGTTCACGATCCCGACCGCCTGCATGAAGGCGTAGAGGGTGGTCGGCCCGACGAAGGTCCAGCCCCGCTTCCGGAGGTCCTTCGACATCGCCACGGACTCGGGCGTCGTCGTCATCGCGCGGAGGTCCGCCCAGGCGAGCCGCTTCGGCCGCGAGGCGGGAGCGGGCTCGAAGCGCCAGAAGTAGGCGGCGAGGGAGCCGAGCTCGTCCCGGAGCGCGCAGGCGCGGCGGGCGTTGTTCACGGTGGACTCGATCTTGCCGCGGTGGCGCACGATGCCCGCGTCGGCGAGGAGCCGCGCCACGTCGCGCGCCCCGAAGCGCGCCACCGCCTCGAGGTCGAACCCGGCGAAGCCGCGCCGGAAGGCCTCGCGCTTGCGCAGGATGGTGAGCCAGGAGAGGCCGGCCTGGAAGCCCTCGAGGCAGACCTTCTCGAAGAGGCGCACGTCGTCCGCGGTGGGCTGGCCCCACTCCTCGTCGTGGTAGGCCAGGTACTCCGGAGCGGAGGCGCCCCACACGCAGCGGAGCTTTCGATCGGGGCCGGGGGTCAGGCCTTCGGGAGGGGTGGGCATCGCGGGCATGAGTCCTAGCGCGGAGGGAACGGACGGGCACGGCCCGGCGGCATCATGGGTCGGTTCCCGGCGCCGCTCGTCGAAAGGTGTTACGAGAGGTAGATGACCGCGTTCATCGCAGCCCTGCTGATGAACGCGATCCCCGGCTGGCGCGAGCTGTCGCGCCGTTCCTGGTGCACGAAGCAGCGAAGCCGCCTGCGCTCGCCCGATCGGAAGATCGTGTGGGTGCACGACGGCGAGAAGATGCCGTGGGCGCTCTGGGGCGTGGACCACGGCTTCTTCGAGCTCGAGTGGGCGGGCCGGCTGGCGTACCTGCGAGCGGTGGCGGCGGCGGTCGAAGCGCCGCTCGCGACGAGCTGAAAGCGGTCGCGATCCGCGGCCGTTCCTGGATCACCGCAGCACGCGCGACGAGCGTGGGCGCCTCTGCGCCCGGCCTGGACCCGTCCGCGCCGAGAGGACGTCGAATGGGAAGCCGATTCAGCAGCGGAAAGGGAAATCGCTTCAACGTGAAGCTCCCCGTGACCGAGGACCCGAACGGCAAGGAGACCGAGGCGCTGCACGTGAAGGAGATCGCCGAGAAGGACTACGAAACCGAGGTGGTCGCGACGGCGCTGCCGGTGGTGCTCGACTTCCACGGCGGCAAGGAGTCCAAGGCCTGCGAGACGCTCGCCCCCAGGTTCGCGGCGGTGGCGGAGCGTTACGCCGGGAAGGTCCGCTTCCTGAAGGTCAAGCGGGAGGCGAACCCGCGGCTCGCGGCGACGCTCGGCGTCACCGTCAGCCCGACGCTCGTCTTCCTCCAGGGCGGGAAGGAGAAGGGGGAGCGGTTGAGCGGCGAGGACATCCAGCGGACGGCGCTCAAGGCGCGCGTCGAGGCGATGCTGGGGACCTCGGCGGCGAAGTGACGGACGATCCGTCCGCCGTCTGCTTCGAGTCCCTCTGCAACGAAACCCGCGCACCATCGAGGTGAACCATGAGCTTCAAGGATCTGTCGAACAAGAGCGTCTCGCCGCACGTGGACACGCCGGCCCAGGCCGAGGCGAGGGCCCAGGCCGCCGCCGACCAGAAGACCAGGGCCGATGCCAAGGCCGCGAAGAACGCCACCCAGCGTGAGGCCAGGGCGCAGGAGGCCGCCGCGAAGCCGGCCCCCGCCGCGAACGAGGCGAAGGGCGGGCCGACGCGCACGTAGCGCGGCGAGCGCCTCGCCACCGCGAGGCGCGGCGCCTCGGGGCCGGCGGCTCTCGCGCTCGCGAGGGATCGGAGGCCTCGGCGCGCTTCGTCCCGGACGAGCGCGTCCGGAGCCCCGGGGCTCTCGTCGCCGCGAGCTACCCCTCCGCGACCCGCAAAGCTCCCGTCCGCTCCGGCGCGAGCGCGAGACCGGGCTGCACCGGCCCGTCGCGGCCGTCCGTGCGGAAGAACCCGACGAGCTCGCGGAGCGCCTCGGCCTGCGCCGCCATCTGCTCGGCGGTCGTGGCGAGCTCCTCCGCCGCGGAGGCGTTGCGCTGCGTCACCTGGTCCACCGAGGCCATCGCGCGGTTGATCTGTCCGACCGCCGAGGTCTGCTGGGTGGAGGCGGCCGCCACGTCCTGCACCAGCGCGGCCGTCCGCTGGATCGCGGGCACGAGGCGAGCGAGCCGCTCGCCCGAGCGCTCCGCCACCTCCAGGCTGGTCGTGGCCACCCCGCCGATCTCCTTCGCGGCCTTCTGGGCGCGCTCGGCGAGCTTGCGCACCTCGCTCGCGACCACGCTGAACCCCCTGCCGTGATCGCCGGCGCGGGCGGCCTCGATCGCGGCGTTCAGCGCGAGCAGGTTCGTCTGGTAGGCGATCTCCTCGACGACGCCGATCCGCTCGGCGATGGAGCGCATCGCCGCGACGCTGTCGCGCACCGCGTCGCCGCTCTCGCGGGCGTCGCGCGCGGCGTCGAGCGCCACCCGCTCCGTCTCGCGGCTCCCGTCAGCGTTCTGCGCGATGGACGCGCTCATCTCCTCGAGGCTCGCGGTCGTCTCCTCGACGGACGCCGCCTGCTCTCCCGTGCCGTGCGAGAGCGCCTGCGACGTCGCGGCGACCTGCCCGGAGGCCGCGAGCAGCCCGTCGGCGCCGGCGCGCAGCTGCCCGAGGACGCGCCCCAGGTTCTCGGTCATCCCCTGCATGGCGCGCTGGAGGTCCGCGATCTCGTCATCCGACCGCGGCGCGTGGCCCGCGGCGGCGTCGCTCGCGAGGTCGCCGTCCGCGACGCGCCGGGCGAGCCTCGAGAGCTCGACGACCGGCGTCGCGACGCGGCGGTGCAGCAGGAACGCGAGCGCCGCCCCGACGGCGAGCGCCGCCGCGAGCGCGGCGGTGAACAGCGCGCCGCGCCGGTGCGCCGTGTCTCGCGTCGCCGCGAGCGTCTCCTGGACCGCCGCCGCCTCGTCCGTGCGGAGCCGCTCCAGGCCCGCGACGGCCGCGGCGGACGCCGCCTTGAACGCCTTCGTCCGCTGCCCCGCCTCGAGCCACTCCTGGTCGGCGGTGGCGCGCACCATGCGCTCTCCGTCCTCGACGACGCCGCCGAACAGCCGCTTCGCCTCGGCGGAGGCGGCCGTCGCGCCGCCCGCCGCCTCGAACCGGGAGAGCGCCTTCCCGAAGCCGTCGCGCGCGGGGCCGAGGTCCGCGAGGTCCGAGGTGCCGGCCGCGGCCTGGCCGGCGAGGAGCTGGAGCGCGGTCCGCGCGAACAGCTCCAGCTCGCTCGCCGCGACGGCGCGCTCCACGGCGGCGGGGACGGCCGCGCCGAGCTGCGTGGCGGTGGCCTGGTTCGAGGCGAGCCCGAACGTGCCGAGCCCCGCGACGACGAACAGGAGCCCGGCGAAGGTGGCGGCGACGCGTCTGCCGAGGGTGAGTCGCAAGGCGTCCTCCCGTTCAGCGCGCGACCGGCAGGCCGTCCGCCTGCCAGCGCAGCATCCCGCCGTCGAGCCGCTTCACCTCGGTGCGCCCGAGCTGCCGGAGCAGGCGGGCGGCGATCGGCGCCTGGTGCCCGGCGTGATCGACGATGACGATGGCGCGGCCGGGCTCGACCTGCTTCAGGCGCGCCTCGATGTCGTCGAGCGGGATGCTCACGGCGCCGTCGAGGTGGAACGCGCCGAACTCCTGCGCGTCGCGGATGTCCATCGCGAACGGCGGGCGGCTCGACGCGAGCGCCGCCTGGAGCGCGGCGGGCGCGATCGCGGGGGCGTCGAACGCCCGCATGCGCTTCCCCGCCGTCGGTCGGCCGGACTTCCCCCAGCCCGGCAGCCCATCCCTGTACTCGGCGACGTTGGTGTACCCCGCGGCGGCCGCGGCCTTCGCCGCCACCACGGTCTTCGTGCAGTTCGGGCCGTTGCAGTAGAAGACCACGAGCCGCGCGCGGTCCTTCACGAGGCGCGGCAGCTCGGCCTCCACCGCGCGCGCGGGCACGAGCACCGCGCCCGGGATGCGCGACTCCGAGAACTCGACGCGGGTCCGCGCGTCGACGAGCGTGAAGTCCCAGCTCGCGGGGGCGCCCTTCATCCGGGCGGCGAGCGCCTCGGTGGAGATCACGCGGTGCTCCTCCGCGCGCGCACCGGAGGCGAGCGCGGCGAGGACGGCGGCGAGGATTGCGATGCGCATGGTGCGGCTCCGTGGGGAGGGGAGGCGGAACGAGGCGCCGCGGCCGTCCCTCGGGGCGGCCGCGGCGCGGGTGCGGCGAGGACGGCGAGGGCTACCGGACGAGCGGGCCGGCGAGCCCGAAGATCGTCTGGACCTGCGACGGCGAGTAGATCTTCTGGTTGGAGCTCGCGTTCCAGCCCATCATCGAGAAGCGCAGCACGTAGGCGTTGTAGCCGAGCGACACGAGGCCGCCGAGCGCCATGGAGGCGGTGTGGCCGGTGTGGCAGACGAGGATGAGCGGCGTGCCGTCGGTGGGAAGCTGCGCCAGGTTCTCCGAGCGGAAGAGCGCCGCGAGCGGCATGCTGATCGCGCCGGGGATGTGGCCGGCCGCGTAGTCGGTGGCCGGCCGGACGTCGATGACGAGCTGGTTCGCGCCGGCGTCGATCCGCGCCTTGAGGTCGGTGGCGAAGACGGTGCGGGCGCCGCCCGTGGCCGCGAAGAACTCGGCCAGGCGCGCGGCGGTGTTCGCGTAGATGCCGGGCGGGACGTCGAGCGGGCGGCCCGCGGACACGGAGGACGCGTACTCGCCCGCCCCCACCTCCTGGGCGAGCACGGGAGCGGCGAACGCGAGGGCGGCGAGGACGGCGACGAGCTTTCTCATGGGGTCGATCTCCTGGGCGCGGCTCGCCGCGACGGCGGGGATGAGCCGCGGTTCGCGCGGGAGTAGTGCACACGTCGCGTGTGGGTTGGAATGCGCGCCGGAGTGTTCATTTTCGGACGGTGAAAGACCCCGAAATCTGCGCAGCGTTAACGGGTTAACGGTTCGTTAACGTTAACGCGCGCAGCAGGAGCGGCGCCCGCGCGTGCTCGGGCGCGCTCACTCAGCGTGCAATCGGCGTAGAGGGCGCGGGGACGCGCCGGCCGCGCCTCAGCCCTCGTCGGGGAGGGCTCCCTTCTGCGCGGAGGACTCGGGCTGGCTCCAGCCCTCTTCCTCGCGGGGATCGATGTCCTCCCACCCCTCCGCGCGCTCGCTCCCGGGGCGGTCGCTCGCTCCGCGGCGCTGCTCCCGCTCGCGCTCCGGCTCCGGCTCCTGCCGGCTCGGAGTGGCCCTGTCGTTCTCCGGCGCCCCAGCCATCGCTCACCTCCGCGAGCCGGCGCTCCGACCGCCGCCGGCTCCTGCCTCGTCTCGGCGCGCCGCGAGGTTCGCGGGCGCGAGACCCGTCCGCCTCGGGATCTATCGCGGCGCCTGCGGCCGCACCCCGAAGATGCGGGAGAGCTCGAACGCCGGGGTCTCCTCGAGCTGGTCGTAGCGGCACTCGCGCGGCGAGCGGTCCGGACGCCAGCGCAGGAAGTGGGTCGCGTGCCGGAAGCGATCGCCCTGCAGGTGGTCGTAGGCGACCTCGCAGACGCGCTCCACCCGCAGCGGCTCCCAGGAGAGGTCCTTGCCGCGGTTCCAGCGGCTGCTCGCGCCAGGCATGCGCTGCGCGGGCTCGGCGTCCGCGTCGGCCCACTCCGCCCAGTCGCGCCAGGGGTGGCCCTCCATCGCGTTCTCGCGCAGGGGCGAGAGCTCCTCCACGAGCTCCTTGCGGCGCGCGGTGGTGAAGCTGCTGCAGATGCCGACGTGGTGCAGCTTGCCGGCCTCGTCGTAGAGCCCGAGCAGGAGCGAGCCCACCATCGTGCCGGGCCCGTTCTTGTGCCAGCGGAAGCCGGCCACCGCGCAGTCGGCGGTGCGCGCGTGCTTCACCTTCACCATCGCGCGGACGCCGGGCTGGTACGTCGAGTCGAGCCGCTTCGCGACGACGCCGTCGAGCCCGGCCCCCTCGAAGCGCGCGAACCAGTCCTGCGCCACGGCGCGATCCCGCGTGGCGGGCGTCAGGTGCACCTGGGGCGCCGCGCCGGCGAGGCGCTGCTCGAGCAGCGCGCGCCGCTCGGAGAGCGGGGACGCGCGCAGGTCGCGGTCGCCCAGGGCGAGCAGGTCGAACAGCACGATGCCCGCGGGGCTCTCCTGCGAGAGGAGCTTCACCCGGGACGCCGCGGGGTGGATGCGGAGGAGGAGCGCCTCGAAGTCGAGGCCCGCCGGGCCGGCGATGACGATCTCGCCGTCCACCACGCACCGCTCGGGGAGGCTCGCGAGGAGCGGCTCGGCGAGCTCGGGGAAGTACCGGTTCAGCGGCTTCAGCTCGCGGGACTGGAGGTACACCTCGGGACCGTCGCGAAAGACCAGCGCGCGGAAGCCGTCCCACTTCGGCTCGAAGAGCCAGCGGTCCCCCTCGGGCAGGCTCTCCGCGGCCTTCGCCAGCATCGGCTCGACGGGGGGCGCGATCGGATAGGCCATCGCGGGGAGATAACGCCATGGGCGTGGCGAAGCGCGAGCCGCTCGAGCAAGAACACCCGCCAGAGCCATGTCACCGCGCAAGAAAGAACACTTGCAGATCGCCGGACGGGAGGTCGCCATCTCCAATCCGGACAAGCTCTACTTCCGCGAGGCGGGCGTCACCAAGCTCGAGCTCGTGCAGTACTACCTGAGCGTGGCCGAGGGAGCGCTGCGCGGCGTGCGCGGCCGGCCGATGGCGCTGAAGCGCTACGTCGACGGGGCCGAGGGCGAGTTCTTCTTCCAGAAGCGCGCGCCGGAGTCGCGGCCGCCCTGGGTCGAGGTCGTCGAGCTCAGGTTCCCCTCGGGTCGCAGCGCCGAGGAGATCGTGGTCCGGGACGCGGCGCAGCTCGCCTGGGTGGTGAACCTGGGCTGCATCGACCTCAACCCGCATCCGGTGCGCGCCGCCGATCTCGAGCACCCCGACGAGCTGCGCGTGGACCTCGACCCGATGCCGGGCGTGGAGTGGGACCAGCTCCGGCGCGTCGCGCTGCTCGTGGACGAGGTGCTGCGCGAGCACGGCCTCGTGGGCTGGCCGAAGACGAGCGGCTCGCGCGGCATCCACGTGAACGCGCGCCTCGAGCCGCGCTGGACCTTCACCGACGTTCGCCAGGCGGCGCTGGCGCTCGCCCGCGAGGTGGAGCGGCGCGCGCCGGAGCTCGCGACGAGCAAGTGGTGGAAGGAGGAACGGCACGGCGTCTTCATCGACTACAACCAGAACGCGAAGGACCGCACCGTCGCCTCCGCGTACTCGGTGCGGCCCACGGCCGACGCGCGGGTGTCCGCGCCCATCACCTGGGCCGAGCTGCCCGCCTGCGACCCGGCCGACTTCACGCTGCGCACGGTCCCGGCGCGCTTCGCGCGGCTCGGGGACGTGGGGGCCGGCATCGACGACGCGGCAGGCTCGCTCGAGTCGCTGCTCGAGCTCGCGGCGCGCCAGCGTGCGGAGGGCCTCGGCGACGCGCCGTGGCCGCCGCACTACGCGAAGGGGGCCGAGGAGCCCGCGCGCGTCGCGCCCTCCCGGCGCAAGGGGGCGCCGCGCCGCCCGAGCCATCCGCTCGCCGTCGTCGCGCGCGCGGCGAGGAAGGAGGACGCGCTCGAAGGTCTCGAGCGCTGGAAGGCGCGCCACCCGGAGGCCGCCGCGCGCCTCGCGCCCGAGGACGTGCTCGTGGACGCGATGCGCGGCCGGTACACGACCTGGACCCGCGTGCGCGTGAATCTGAGGAACGTGCCGGAGGGCGAGCGGCCTCGCGACGAGCCGCCCGACCCGGACTTCGACCAGGCGATGTGGGATCCGCGCCAGTGAGGCCCGGGCGATCCTCGCGAGCCGTGCCTAAGACGCGTCCTCGAGATCGCCCGCGCCCTGAGGCCGCGGTCGTCTCACCTGCCCGGGGCGAGCTCCCCCTTGCGGAGCGCGCCGGCCTGCGCCGAACCCCCCGCGCGGCGTCCGAGGCGCCGAGCGCACGGGCTCGCCTGGAGGTCCCCGTGCGCTCGTGCACGCCTTCACGCGTTCGTCACCTGCGGTCGCGTGCACTCCCGCCGGCGCGGCGCTACGCTCGCCCGTCGAGGCGCGAGGTCATCGCGGAGGACGGATGGAGAGCCCGGCGCACGCCGTGCCCAAGGAGGTGCTCACCCCGCGCACCGGCGCCGACGTGGCGCCGGCCGGCGGAGCCGCGGGCGTGGCCGCCGACGCCGCCGCGGCGGTCGCGCGCGAGCTCGCGGCCCCCACCGCCAAGCTCGACCCTGCGCTGCTCGTCAACCGCGAGCTCTCGCTCGTCGCGTTCCAGTGGCGCGTCTTCGACGAGGTCCGCGACCCCGCGAACCCGCTGCTCGAGCGGGTGCGCTTCCTCTCCATCGTGTCGTCGAACCTCGACGAGCTCTTCATGATCCGCGTCGCCGGCCTCGAGCAGCAGGTGGCCTCCGGGGTGACGGAGCCTTCGTCCGACGGGCTGACGCCGCTGCAGCAGCTCGCCGAGCTGCGCCGCGAGACCTTGCGGCTCAACCGCGAGCTCGGCGTGGCGTGGCAGGACGAGCTCCTGCCCGCCCTCGACGCGGCCGGCCTCCACGTCCTCGATCACTCCCAGCTCGACCCGAAGCAGGCCGCGTGGGCGCGCGCCTACTTCGACGAGATGGTGATGCCGGTCCTGACGCCGCTCGCCTTCGACCCCGGCCGTCCGTTCCCCCACATCTCGAACCTGAGCCTCAATCTCGCCGTGGTCGTGGAGGACGAGGGCGTCGCCCGGTTCGCCCGCATCAAGGTCCCGGACACGCTCCCGCGGCTCGTGCCGATCGGCCGATCCAGCGCGGGCTTCGACGCGTCGGGGACGGCCCGCCGGCACCACGCGTTCGTCTGGCTCGAGCAGCTCGTCGCCGCGCACGTGGACCGGCTGTTCCCCGGGGTGCGCGTCAAGAGCGTGCACCCGTTCCGCGTCACCCGCGACGCGGAGATGGAGCTGCAGGAGCTGGAGGCAGCGGACCTGCTCGCCTCGGTCGAGCACGGGGTGCGCGAGCGCCGCTTCGGCTCGGTGGTGCGGCTCGTCGTGACGCCCGGCATGCCCGAGCCCGTCCGCGACCTCCTCGTCCAGAACCTCGAGATCCAGCCGCGGAACGTGCACGTCCTCGAGGGGCCGCTGGGGCTGTCCGGTGTGGGCGCGCTCGCCGCCGTGGAGCGCAGCGATCTCAAGTTCCCGCCGCTGTCCCCCGCCGTCCCGCCCGCCTTCGCGCGAGGCGACGAGGACGTGTTCGCCGCGATCCGGCGCCGGGACGTGCTCATCCACCATCCGTTCGAGTCGTTCGGGCCCGTCGTCGAGTTCCTGAGGGCCGCCGCGCGGGATCCCGACGTGCTCGCCATCAAGATGACGCTGTACCGCGTCGGGCGGAACTCGCCGGTCGTGGAGGCGCTCCTCGAGGCGAACCAGAACCGCAAGCAGGTGGCGGTGCTCGTGGAGCTGAAGGCGCGCTTCGACGAGGAGAGCAACATCGGGTGGGCGCGGGCGCTCGAGGCCGACGGCGTCCACGTCATCTACGGGCTCCTCGGGCTGAAGACGCACTCCAAGATCGCGCTCGTCGTCCGGCGCGAGGGCGACCGGCTCGCGCGCTACGTCCACCTGTCCACCGGGAACTACAACGCGGTCACCGCCACCGCGTACACGGACCTCGGGCTCTTCACGGCGGACCCCGAGATCGGCGAGGACGCGACGCAGCTCTTCAACTACCTCACGGGCTACGCGCACCCGAAGGTGTTCCAGCGCCTGCTCGTCGCGCCGGTGAACCTGCGCGAGCGGCTCGTCGAGCTCATCGACCGCGAGATCGCCCACGCGCGCGCCGGCCGCGGCGGGCACCTCGTGTTCAAGGTGAACGCGCTCGCCGACGAGCAGATGGCGGAGCCGCTCGTCCGCGCGGCCCAGGCGGGCGTCAAGGTGGACCTGCTCGTGCGCGGGATCTGCTGCCTGCGCCCGGAGGTCCCGGGCTACACCGAGAACGTGCGCGTCACGAGCATCGTGGGGAGGTTCCTCGAGCACAGCCGGATCTTCTGGTTCCGCAACGCCGGGGCGGAGGAGGTCTACCTCGGCAGCGCAGATCTCATGCGCCGGAACCTGTCGAGGCGGGTCGAGGTGCTGTTCCCGGTCAGGGATCCCGCGCTCGTGCGCCACCTGCGCGACGGCGTGCTGTCCCTCTACCTCGCCGACAACTGCCGGACGCGCCGCATGCGGCCGGACGGTGAGTACGAGCGGCTCCGTCCGGCCGAGGGCGAGCCGCAGGTGGACGCGCAGGCGCGGCTGCTCGCCTCCCCGTCGGCCCCGGTCGCGCCGGACGCTCGCGACTGATGCGCCCGGCGCTGCGCGGCGCGGATCACTCACCCAGCGCGGCGCCGTCCACGGACTCCACGCGGATGTCCGCCACGCGCACTTCCCCCACGTCCGGCTCGAGCTCGCGCGCGAAGAGCTCGGCCGCCTCGCGATCATCCCAGGCCAGGACGTGACCGACGTGCTCTGCGCCTTCGGCGCCATACGAGCAGACGAAGACGGATTCGCGCAGCATGCGAGCTCCTCGGGCGAGAACGAGGCCCGGTTCTAATCCGCGTCGCTCCGGGCGCGCCAGCCCTCGAGGTGTCCGCGCCGACCGTCACGAGTTCGTCACGCGTCCGTCGCATCGTTGCCGTGCCAGCGGGCCGTCGGCCACGGGCGAGCGTGGGCTCCCCCGTTCTCGGAGCAACGATCGGGTCATCGCCCGGCCGGGTTCCCGTGCCGACCGCCGGCCGTGCTCCGCGCCGTCCGGCCATCGAGCGCCCCGCTCCGCCGATCGCAGCGAAGCGGCGCCGTGCCCGGCGTGAGACGGCCGAGGAGGTCGCGGCGCGCGCGGACCGCGTCGCGCGTGCGGGCCACCCGCGATGATCCTCTGCGATCGGCCGGCGCGCGTGATGTGTCGGGCTTATTCGCGAGGATCGCGCTACACTTCATAGATGAATCCCCCGCGCGCCAGCTTCGCCGTTCGAGCGCACGTCGTAGGCATCGAGCAGATCGAGAAGAATCGCTACGTCGTCACGGTCGACGGGCAGCGGTTCGCGAGCTTCTGCTCCGAGAGCCGCGCGCGGGCGGCGGGCCGGCTCGAGGCGCGGCGGCTCGACTTCGTCGCCCACGAGGCGTCGGGCTCGCGGCGGTAGCGCAAGGGCGCGCGAGGCGAGCGGGGGAGAGCGGGGACGCGCTCCCCTCGTTATGTCCGGGCGATGCCAGAGAGCGTCACCGAGCTCGAGGAGCACCGCGCGGCCGTCACCGGGCACTGCTACCGGATGCTGGGCTCGGCCGTGGACGCCGACGACGCGGTCCAGGAGACGATGGTCCGGGCGTGGAGAGGCCTCGAGCGCTTCGACGGGCGCTCCTCGCTGCGCACCTGGCTCTATCGCATCGCGACGAACGTCTGCCTCGACGCGCTCGCCGATCGCTCCCGGCGAGAGCGTCCCGTCGAGGAGGGTCCCGCCGGAACGGTGGACGACCCGCTCGTCGAGCACCCTCGCACGCACTGGCTCGAGCCGGTCCCCGACGCGCACGTCGTGCCGTCGGACGCCGGCCCGGCGGAGCGGGCGGTGCTCCGCCAGAGCATCCGGCTCGCGTTCGTGGCGGCGCTCCAGCACCTTCCCCCGAGGCAGCGCGCCGCGCTCCTGCTCACGGAGGTGCTCGGCTGGTCCGCCGCGGAGGTGGCCGAGAGCCTCGACACCTCGATCCCGGCGGTGAACAGCGCGCTGCAGCGGGCGCGCGCCACGCTCGCCGCGCGCGACCTCGGCGAGTCGAGCGGCTCGCTCTCCGCAGCGCAGTCCGCGCTGCTCGCTCGCTACGTCGAGGCATTCGAGCGCTACGACGTGAACGCGCTCACCGCGCTCCTGCACGAGGACGCGACCCTGTCCATGCCGCCCTACACGCTGTGGCTCCGCGGCCCGGCGGCGATCCGCGACTGGCTCCTCGGCCGGGGCTGTGGCTGCCGCGGGTCGCGACTCGTCCCGACGGCGGCCTCCGGCTCGCCCGCGTTCGCGCAGTACCGTCCCGCCGAGCACGGGGGCCACGAGGCGTGGGGGCTCATCGTGCTCGAGCTCGAGGGCGATCGCGTCTCTGCCTGGACCTCGTTCCTCGACACCGCGACGCTCTTCCCGAGGTTCGGGCTTCCGCTCGTGCTCCCTCCGTAGGAAGCGGCGCGGAAGGGCGGCTCGGTGCGGCGGGCGCTCGCCGGTAGCTTCGCGCACCGGCTCCTGCCCTGGCCGACGGCATGAAGGCCGATGTCTGCCGGAGGTGCCGATCGGGGTGCACCGATGAGTCGGCGGCGCGCACGCGGTCCAGGGATCAGACGACATCGGGGTCGAGCTCGACGCGACGCGCGACTCCGACGAACCCCTGGAGGCAGACATGGCAACGAGGCGTCCCCGCAAGCTCTTCGTGAACCTGGCCGTGCGCGACCTGGACCGCTCGAAGGAGTTCTTCACCAAGCTCGGCTTCGAGTTCGACCCGAGGTTCACGGACGAGAAGGCCACCTGCATGCTCGTCGGCGAGGACGCGTACGTGATGCTCCTCACCGAGCCGTTCTTCAAGACGTTCACGAAGAAGGGCCTCTGCGACACGCTCCTGCAGAACGAGGCGCTCTGCGCGCTCTCGTGCGAGAGCCGCGCCGAGGTGGACGAGCTCGTGAAGAAGGCGGTCGCGGCGGGAGGCAAGCACGCGATGGAGCCGCAGGATCACGGCTTCATGTACGGCTGGAGCTTCTACGACCCCGACGGCCACCACTGGGAAGTGCTGTGGATGGACCCCAAGGCGCTCGAGCGCTGAGGAAAGGACGGATGCGATGAAGGGAATCACCCCGTTCCTGTGGTTCGACGGTAAGGCCGAGGAGGCCGCGAGGTTCTACACGTCCGTCTTCAAGGGCTCGAAGCTCGGAGCGATCACGCGCTACGGAGAGGCAGGCCCCGGGCCCAAGGGGTCGGTGATGACCGCGACGTTCGAGGTCGCCGGGCAGGAGTTCATCGCCTTGAACGGCGAACCGATCTTCAAGTTCACGCCGGCCATCTCGTTCGTCGTGAACTGCGAGACGCAGCAGGAGGTAGACGAGTACTGGGAGAAGCTCTCCGCGGGCGGCTCGACGAACCAGTGCGGCTGGCTCACCGACAGGTACGGGGTGTCCTGGCAGATCGTGCCGACCGCGATGGAGCGGCTCATGTCGGACCCGGATCCGGCGAAGGCGAACCGCGTGATGAAGGCGATGCTCCAGATGACGAAGCTCGACATCGCGGGGTTGGAGCGGGCTTACCGGCAGGGATAGTCGAGCCCGGCTCACGCCGTTGCTCGGAGAGTGGGAGCTCTCCGAGCAACGGCGCACTCGAGCCCGAGCCGCACGAGCGCTGACTAACGGTGACGTGGCGGTGCGGCGTGAGGGCCCGCGGCGACACCGCCCCCGCGGTGCGGCGCGGGCGCGATACCGCGCGAGGGGAAGCTGCCGCCGGACGGGGGCGGGGCGGGGCGCGCACCGAAGTAGGGGCCGGGACGGCCACCGTACGAGGGCCAGACGCCGCGATGTGGCCCAGGCCCGTAGTGCCACTGCCCCGGGTACCGCCACCAGCCATGCCCGTACCAGCCGAAGCGCGCCGCGCCGTAGAACCCGAAGTACGGCCACGGTCCGAAGCCCCAGACCCACGGTGCGACGACCCATGACCAGCCGTATGACGGATAGTAAACGTACATGTACGGCGCGCCGTAACCGGAAGGCGGCACATAGGTGAAGGCGTCCGCGTACGGCATCCAGATCCAGCCGTACTGCGCCGTGTAGACCCATTGGCCTTCCGGAACCGAGGAGGGCGGCGGCGGAAGCTTCGACGGAGCGGGCGGAGGAGCCTCTTCGAGCGGGGCGGTCGGAGGAGAGGGCGATTCCTGCTCCGTCTGCAGGCCGGACTCACCAGCCTGCGCCAGCTCGGGGACCGTGGTGATGAGCGGACCCGCGCGTGCTGCGAGAACCGCGCCGTCGTCGTTCCCACCGGCGAGGCCAGGTAACAGCGCGAGCGCCGCACTGAAGACGACAGCTCGAGGGTGCTTCGTCATGACCTCCACCCGCCTGGAAGCATAGCGGGCAGCTCCCCTCGATGCAGTCTCGTTTGGCCGATGAGAGGGCGTCACCGCGGCGGGCGTGGGCCGCGAGACCCGTGGCCAAGTTGGCTGTTGCGGGCAGGGCGCGCGCTTCGCATCTCTCCGCTCCGGGAGGGCGTGCCATGCGGATCGGGATCATCGGCTCGGGGAACATCGGCGGGACGGCTGCGAGGCTGTTCACGGAGGCGGGCCACGAGGTGGCGCTCAGTCATGCGAGCGGTCCCCACTCGCTGCGCGACCAGGTCGCCGCGCTCGGACCGCGCGCGAGGGCGACGACCGTCGAGGAGGCGGCTGAGCTCGGCGAGGTCGTGCTCATCGCCATCCCATGGCGCAACCGGCGGGAGCTCCCCGCCGAGCGGCTGCGAGGCAAGATCGTCGTCGACGCGATGAACCCGTATCGCCCCGACTTCAAGCTCTACGAGCTGGGGGACTCGACGTCGAGCGAGGAGGTCGCGCGGGTCATCCCCGGCGCGCGGCTCGTCAAGGCGCTCAACCACCTGTACGCGAACGACCTCGCGACGCGTGGCAGGCGCGACCGTCCGCCCGAGGAGCGGGTCGCGCTGCTCATCGCCGGGGACGACCCGGACGCGAAGCGGGTGGTCGCGAACCTCGTCGAGGAGATGGGGTTCGCTCCGGTGGACACAGGCTCCCTCCGCTACGGCGGGCGCCTCCAGGAGCCGGGCAGCCCCCTCTATGGCCGCATCGTGTCCGGAACCGACGCCCAGGCGGCGCTCCGGCGGGGAGACGAGGCGCGCAGCGGGAGCAGATCGGGAGCCGCGCGGCAGCACTAGGTCTGGACTCGTCAGTGTCGCGGGAGCTGAGCACAGTGATCATGGAGACGGACCAGGAAGGAGACGCACGTGGTCCAGGCCGCCACGAAGTCATTCGCCAAGAGCATTCACGGCGTTCGCTATCAGGTGAAAGACGTCGCTCGCTCTGTAGCGTTCTATACGCAACATCTCGGGTTCGAGCTGGAGCACCAGCAGCTCCCCGCGTTTGCGAGCGTCTCTCTGGGTGACGCGCAGCTTCTGCTCAGCGGTCCAGGCGCGTCAGGCTCGCGGCCGATGCCGAATGGGCAGCAGCAGGAGCCGGGCGGCTGGAACCGGGTAGTGCTGAAGGTCGCGGATCTTCCCGGATTCATCACTGAACTGAAGAAAGCAGGGGTTCACTTTCGCAACGAGATGGAAACAGGCCCTGGCGGTCGACAAATCCAAATCGAGGACGCAGATGGGAATCCCATCGAGCTCTTCGAGCCTGCTCGATGATGCCGCGCGCGATCGTGATCAGCGGAGCGGTCGGAGCGCTCGGGACCGCTCTCTGTCGCTACCTCGTGGAGCGCGGGTACCGGGTGGCCGGCGTCGGGCTCGCCCGTCACGCGGAGCGCCTCCGCAAGCTCGAGCAGGAGCTCGGGGCGGGTTTCGCCGGCTTCCCGCTCCAGGAGGACTCGACCGCGGCCTGGGACGCGGCCCTCGGCGCGGTGAGCGCGCGCCTCGGCCCGATCTCCGGCGCGGCGCTGGTCGCGGGCGGCTGGCGCGGTGGCCGGCGCTTCCACGAGGAAGGCGACGAGGACACCTGGCGAAGCATGCTGGACGAGAACCTCGAGTCGGCCCAGCGGGCGCTTCGCGCGCTGCTGCCGCGGCTGGTCGCGCAGCGCGCGGGCAGCGTGGTCGTGATCGGGTCCCGCAACGTCGAGCGGCCGTGGTCGGGCGCCGGCGACGCCGCCTACACCGTCGCGAAGAGCGCCGTCGTCGCGCTCGCACGCGTGATCGCCGCGGAGGTCCTGGACGCCGGCGTTCGGGTGAACGCCGTCCTCCCCAGCACGATCGACACGGCCGCGAACCGCGGCGCGATGCCGGACGCCGACGCGTCGCGCTGGGTGGAGCCGGAGTCGGTCGCCGCGGTCATCGAGTTCTTGCTCTCGGACGCGGCACGGGACGTGAGCGGCGCGGTCGTGCCGGTCTACGGGCGCGCCTGAGAAGTCGACGAGCACGCCGCCGGGAGGCAGCGCGAGAGCGCCGTCAGGAGGACAGCCAGGAGCGGAGCTTCGCGTACACCTCGGGTCGGCTCAGGAGGTCGAGGTGCTTCGTCCCGTGGGCGATCCACCGGTGCGCCTCCGGGAACCCGAGCGTCAGCTCCGGTCTCTCGTGCACGCCGAGCGCGCTGTCGACGGGGACGAGTCCGTCGGTCGGGCGCTTCCTCGCGGCGCCCTGCACGGCCGCGCTCCCGGCGATCGCGTAGCACCGCGCGCCCTGCGGCAGCGGGAGCGGGACGCGGTCGTCGCGACCGTGCGCGAAGCGGTCGCGGCCTTCCCAGTGCGCGTCGAGGACGTTGCCGTGGCGCATGTCGGTGACGCCGGCGCTCCGGAGCTTGCCGAGCCGCGCGAGCGGCGCGCTGTACCGGCTGACGCCGAGCAACAGATCGATCCAGTGGCCGCCGCGCTCGAGCGGTGCGCCGTGATGAGGCGTGCCGAGGCAGACGAGCGCGCGCAGCTTTCGTCGCCACGCGTGGCCCTCCGCCTCGCCGAAGTGGCACGCGCTCCGCGCCACGAGCCCGCCCATGCTGTGCGCCAGGAGGACGAGGTCGTCGACCGGCGTGGGCCAGGCCGCGACGAGCTGCTCGAGCAGCCCGGCGAAGGCGCGCCCATTCACCGACACGTGCAGGCCGGAGTTGTAGTGGAGGTAGATCGGCGTGAACCCGAGATCGCGGGCGAGCGCCGCGCCGTGATCGTGCCCGCGCCGGGTCCACTGGCGATCGTTCACGCACGAGCCGTGCACGAGGACGAGGAGCTTGCCGGTCGCCCGCGGGAACGCGAGCCGCAGCGCGTCGGGGTGGAGCTCCAGCGGGCGGCCGTCGCTGCGGAGCCGCATCTCGATCGCGAGCGGGTTCCCGCTCGCCGCCAGGTAGTCGCCGAGGACACCGTTCAGGGCGGCCACCACCGCTTCACGTCCGAGCCCCGGCGGGCGCTCGCCGAGCAGCGGCGCGGCGAGGGGTTCGAGCCGGGCGAGGGCCGCGTCGATCCCGTCGCCGACGAGCCGTGTCACCCCGCGCACGCTCCCGTAGACCGGGCGGGTGAGGAGCTGGACGGGGCGCTCGAGCGGGCGGCCGAGGACGGCCGGGCCGGCGCCGATTCCGAGGTGCATCGCCTCGACGACGTCCGCGATGCGGTTCGTCGCCTCGATCACGAGACGACTCGCGCCCCGCAGGTCGAGGATCGGGCTGCGCGGTGCCTTCGGGGATCGTTCGCGCGGCGGCATCGCAAAGACGATAACGCCAGACCGAGAGGCTGCGTGGAGCGGCCCTACGAAGGCCCCCCACGAAGCGGCGGATGCCTCAGCGGGCGGGGCGCCGCCGTCCCGCGGCTTCGGCCCGGGTGCCGCGCCAGCGCGTCGGGGTCTCGCCCGTCCAGCGCCTGAACGCGCGGGCGAAGGCGCTCTGCTCGGCGAAGCCGAGGAGCCAGCTCACCTCCGCCATCGAGACGTCGCGCGCCTCGAGGTAGACCCGGGCGCGCTCGCGCCTCACCTCGTCGACCACGGCCGCGAAGCTCGTCCCCTCGGCGCCGAGCCTCCGCTGCAGGGTCCGGGACGAAGTGCCCAGCGAGCGCGCCACGCGGGAGAGCGACGGCTCCTTCCCGGGCAGGTCGGCGGCGATGGCGTCCCGCGCCCGGGCCGCTGCGCTCTCCGGTGGCGACGCGCGGGCGAGGAGGGCGCGCGCGTGCTCGTCCAGGGCGGCGAACAGCGTACGGTCGCCCGTGCGCGTCGGCGCGTCCCAAGCCGCTCGCGGCAGCGAGAGCGCCGGGGCGGCGGCGCCGAAAGCGGGCTCGGCGCCGAAGACGCGCGCGTGCTCGCGCGTGTCCGGCGGGCGCGGGAACGCAAGGCGCACCGCCACGACCGCACCGGGCGCCACGTGGCGAACGCGCGAGGCCAGGATCGCGAGCGTGTATTCCTGCGCCTGCGGCGGCAGCGCCACGCGGGTGCCGCGGAAGACGAGCGCGACCGCGTCCTCCTCCTCGTCGACGGCGAGCGAGGCGCGCGGATCCACGAGCGGGAAGTACGCGGCGACGCGGCGAAGCCCCTCGCCCACCGTCGCGCCGCTCGCCCCAAGGTAGTCGAGGACGCGGAAGGCGCCGAACGGCGTCTGCTCGGCGGCGTGGAGCGACAGGGCCGGGTCCGCGGCTGCGCCGTACGCCTCCCGCCAGACGGCGTCCGCGCGCGCGGCGGGGATCCGCGCGTCCGGGTCGTCGAGGAGCGCGCGGCCCACCCCGGCGCGCGCGAGGAGGGCGTCGGTATCGAGCCCGAGCCGCGCGCATGCCTCCACGAGCGCGCGGGTCGCGACAGGGAGGACGGTGACGCTCACGGCGCCGAGCCTAGCACCGCGCCTGGCGCGCACGGCCGAACGGTTGGCGCCCTCGGTCGAGACGGTCGGCGCCCCTCGCGCGTAGGTTCCGCCCATGAAGCCGCGGCAACCGCCGCGAGAAAGGAGAAACCCCGTGACCAGCCTCGCCGCCTCCGGCCCCATCGCCATCGCGTCGCCTGCCGAGCGCGATGGCGACTCGCTCGCCGACCGCGTCCCCGCCTGGGCGCTGTCCCTCGCGGGCATCGTCCTCGTCTTCCTCGCCGGAAATCGCGGGGGGACGGCGCTCCTCGCCTGGGTCGCTCCGGTCCCGCTCGCTCTCGCCGCAGTGCGCCTCCGCGGCTGGCGCCGCCGACTCGTGCTCCTCGCGGTATGCGCCGCGGCCCTCTCGCTGCAATCGCTGAAGATGGTGACGCCTCCCGTCGCCGCGCCGTTCGCGCTCCTCTTCGGCGTGCCGCTCGGCGCCCTCGTCTGGCTCACCCTCGTCCTCTGGGACGCGATCCGCCGGCATGCCGGGGCGGCGTGGTCGATCCTCGCGTTCGCCGCGCTGACCGCCCTCGGGGACGTCATCGGCTTCGCGCTGTCGCCCGCGGGCCACTGGGCGGCCTTCGCGGCGAGCCAGTCCGACAACCTGCCGCTCCTTCAGCTCGCCTCACTCGGCGGCCTCGGTTTCGTCGGTTTCGTCATGGCCCTGCCCGCCGGCGCCGCCGCGGCGCTCCTCGCCTCTTCCGCGCCGGACCGACCCTGGCGGACCTCCATCGCCGCCGCCACGATCGTCGTCGCGGCGCATGTCTGGGGATCGCTGCGCCTCGATGCCGCGGACGCAGGGCCGACGGTGCGCGTCGCCGCAGTCACGGTCGACTTCCCCGAGCCGCTCACGAGCATGGAGGACCTTCGCGGGAACGTGGACGTGCTCTTCGCCCGCTCCGAGCTCGCCGCCCGCCGCGGCGCCGAGCTCGTCGTCTGGAACGAGGTCGCGACGCTCGTGGAACCGAGCCAGGAGGCGGCGCTCCTCGCGCGCGGCGCCGACTTCGCCCGCAGGGAAGGCGTCGACCTGGTCCTCGCCTACGGCGTCGTCGTGTCGAGCGCGCCGTTCGTCATCGACAACGCCTACGTGTGGCTCGGCACGAAGGGCGAGACCCTCGAGCGGTACCGCAAGCATGTCCTCCCACCCGGCGAGCCGTCGCTGCGCGGCGAGGAGCCGCTGCGCGTCCTGGATCGTTCGTGGGGCCGGGCCGCCGGCGCGATCTGCTACGACTATGACTTCCCGGCGCTCGCGCGCGCCCACGCCCGCGGAGGCGCCGGCGTGATCGCCCTGCCGTCCTCGGATTGGCGCGGCATCGACCCGCAGCACACGCTCATGGCGCGCGTGCGCGCCATCGAGGGCGGGATGTCGGTGGTCCGCGCCGTACGCGCGGCCACGTCGATGGCCTTCGACCCGTACGGCCGCGTGCGCGCGAGTCTGTCGGCCTGGGAGCGGAACGAGCGCGTCATGCTCGCGACGGTTCCCACTGCGCAGGTCAGGACCGTTTACGCGTCGCTCGGGGATGCGCCGGTGGTGTTCGCGGCGCTCGCGCTCCTGGGCGGAGCGGCGGCGGCGGGCGTGCGCCGCCGACTCGACCGTCACGCAACCCGATCGAGCTAGAGGTCAATGGTGACGGCAGCGGGTATCCGACGGCTTCTCGATTGGCGCGCTTAACTCGGCACGAGGTCGCGGCGAGCCGGCGGACGCAGGGCCCAAGACCCGCCGACGAGGCCGAGCTGGATGATCGGGTAGACGAGAGCGACGGCGCCATCGCCGACGGCCAGGTGGGAGACGACTGCTCCCGTGTAGTTGAAGACCGCGCCGGCGTATGCCCACTCCTTGAGCCGGGGAAAGCGCGGGACGAGCAGCGCCACCGCGCCGAGAACCTTCCAGACTCCGAGGATGACCAGGAAATAGGCCGGGTAGCCCAGGTGCTCGATGACGCCGCGGACGTACGGTATTCGCAGGATGTCCCACACTCCTGCCAACGCCAGCTCCGTGGCGACGAGCAGGGTGGTGACCCAATACGCGATGGCGCGCCTTCGCGAGGCGGCACGCCTGTCGAGGTCCGGCATGACTCCTCCGACGTCAGGCGGATGAACGCTTCGCTCGGCGCCCGCGCCGCCCTGGGCGCAATGGGAGCATTGGGCGTGCCGGTCCACCTCCTCGCACCAGGCGTGGATGACGGGCTGGCCTACCGGCGTCGGGGGTCGGGAACGTCGCCTTTCCGACAGGGACGTAAAGAATCCCTACGCGCCGAGAACGTGGATCACACGCTCGCCAACACGGTCGCCGATGGCGTTCTCAGAGCGCTCGGCGCCGCTCGCCCGCGAGCGTGGTGAGCCGCCGCCGGACGAAGCCGATGTGCTCCCGCAGCACGTAGAACTGGTCGGCGAAGGCGACGGGGAGCTTGAGCGCGTCGGCACGGCGCTCGATCGCGTCGAGCCGGTCGAGGAGCCCGGCCTGGTGCTCGGCCGCGTGGTCCAGCACGTCGCGCTCGAGCTCCAGGAGCGATCCGTAGATCCGGTACAGGCGGGCTCGCACGCGCCAGGCGTAGACCTGGGGCACGAGCCGGAACACCGGGACGAGGAGGAGCACGAGCGGCACCAGCACCATCAGGAACCGATCGGCGAGGCTCGCCGCCCAGAACGGCAGCATGCGGTAGAGCCAGCGCTTGCCGGACTCGTAGTAGCGCCGGGCGTCGGCGCTGAGCGGGAGATCGTGCTCGCGGGCCACCGGGAACTCGCCCGCTCTCTGCAGCAGGAACGGACGGCCGTGGACCTCGCGCATCGTCTCGATCAGCAGGTCCGAGATGGCCGGGTGCAGGTCGGCGCGCGCGACCAGCTCCACCGACGACGCGACCAGATCGAGGTCCGTGGCGGGCATGTTGTGGGCGAGATCGTAGGCGCCCATCGGGATGACGACGCGATCGAGGTCCTGGAACTTCCTCAGGTACGCCTCGACCTGCGAGAGCTGCAGCACGTGCACGCCCGGACGCTCGATGATGCTGCGGATCACCCGCGGCGACGCCGAGTCGCCCATGAGGAAGGCGGCGTCGACGTAGCCCTGCTCGAGCGCGTCTCCGACGAGGTCGTCGTCGAGGTCGAGCATCGTGGTGGGCCCTCCGGGCTCGATGCCGTTGGCCTTGAGCAGCGCGAGCGCGAGCACCCGGGTGCCGCTGCCCTCCGGCCCGATGACGAGCCGCTTCCCGGCGAGCGCCGAGAGCCGGTCGGGCGGCGCCGCGCCGTGCACGAGGATGTAGAGCGGCTGGCGCGAGATGGTGCCGAGCGAGGCGAGCTCGCGTCGCCGCTCTCCGGGCTGCGGGTCGGGCAGCTTCACCCCCACCTGGACGAAGCCCACGTCCACGCCGGCGTCCGGATCGGCGAGCCGCCTGAGGTTCTCGAGCGAGCCGTTCGACGGCCTGACCTTCAGGGTGACGCCGTTCGCGGCGAACGCCTTCCCGTAGCGCTCTGCCGCGCGCTGGAAGCTCGAGCCGTCGGGCCCGGTCGAGATGGTGATCGTGGACGGCGCCGCCGGGCGGACGAAGTGCAGCACCGCCCAGATCGCCGCCGAGAGCGCCAGCGCGACCGGCACCACGGTGACGAACAGGTCGCGCGAGGAGACGCGCAGGAAGCGGGTCCAGCGGTGAGGCTTCTCGATCTTGTCCATGGCGGCTCTCGCGCGTTTTCTCATACTTCACCTTCGACCGGCGGTCGGACGCGCTCGCGTCGGGGCTCGCGTGCGTACTCCCGCGTCATCCCGATCTCGGACCCCGCTTCGTCGATGAGACGAGATCTCGAGCGGCAGCGGCTCGGGCATCGCCACCCCCGAGAGCGTAGATCAGATCTCTCGGATCAAGGCAGTGGGACACCGCCATGAGACAGGCCGCAGCGAACGCGCCCAACCCTGTGGGAGCCGTCCGCGAACGCGTTCCGGACGTCCGACGCGGGCCGGCCGGCGCGGAGGAGCGCGGCCATCGCCCGCATCGGCCCGTTCACGTGCCGGAAGAACGTCCGGTAGCCTGCGCAGAGATAGTTGAGGCCGGGCTCCCCGTCCGGAGTCTCGATGAACCGGTCCTTGGGGCAGCCGCCGTGGCAGGCGATCCGGACGTCGCATCGGCGGCAATGTTTCGGCAGCGTGTCGCGCTTGTCCGTCCCGAACCTGCGCTGCCGATCCGATGCCACGAGCTCCGCGAGCCGCGTCTCCAGCACGTTCCCCAGACGGTGCGCGTCGTCGACGAAGTGATCGCACGAGTAGACGTCGCCACGGTGCTCGAGCACGACGGCGTCGCCGCACGTCTCCGCGAACACGCAGAGCGAGGAGCGGCCCAGGTACCAGGACTCGAGCGCCACGTCGAACGCCTGCACGTACACGTCCCCGACGTCCTCGCGGATCCACTCGTCGAAGATCTCGACCAGGAACTGGCCGTAGTCCTCGGCGCGTACGGAGCGCGTGGTCACCGCGCCCGCGCCCCTCGTCTCGTCCCGCTCGACGATGGGGATGAGCTGGATGAACGGTGACGCCTCCTCCTTGAGGAAGCGATAGACGTCGAGCGGGTACGGCGCGTTCGCGGCGTGCACCGCGGCGAGCGCGTTGAGACGGACCCCGTGCGAGCTCAGGAGCCTCACGCCGCGCATCACGCGATCGAAGGTCGGACGACCGCTCTTGTCCACGCGGAAGGCGTCGTGCAGGGCGCGCGGCCCGTCGACGGAGACCCCTACGAGGAAGTCGTGCTCGGCGAGGAACGCGCACCACTCTTCGTCGAGCAGCGTGGCGTTCGTCTGCAGCACGTGCTCGACCGTGGTGCCGGCGCGCCGGTACTGCTGCTCGACCGCGATCGACCGCCGGAAGAAGTCGAGACCCAGCAGCGTCGGCTCGCCGCCCTGCCACGCGATCGTGACGGCGCCGCCCCGCCCCGCCTCGAGCCGCTGCCGCACGAACGCCTCGAGGACCTCGTCGGACATTCGAGACGTCGAGCCCGAATGGAGCCGCTCCTTCTCGAGGTAGAAGCAGTACTTGCAGTCGAGGTTGCAGATCGCGCCCGCCGGCTTGGCGAGGACGTGGAACGCCGCTGTCGGAGGCGCCGCCATCAGTCGAACCGGACCTGCTCCTCGAGCCGCTCGGCCGCGGTCAGCTCCACCGCCTCACCGAGATCGAGCTGGACGCGCTGGATGATCCCCGTGAACCGGAACGGGAGGCGATCGCGGTACCCGCCCCACACCGGCGAGAGCGAATCCTGGCCCACGTCGAAGCACTCCCCGAACCTGCCGGTCACCTGCTTCTCGACCCGCCCCTCGCCGACGACGCGGCCGTCACAGAGGAGCCGCACCGTCGCGCCGCCGCCGCGCTCGCGCGGATCGTCGCACCGGAACTCCAGGCGCAGCTCGACACGGCCGGCGGGGAGCGGTGCGTCGGAGACGACGTCGTACCGATCGTAGTCGAAGCGGTTGTAGTGGTAGCGGAGCCGGCCGCCGTCCACGAACAGCGTCCACCCGGAGCAGTCGCCGCCCATGCAGGCGATGACGCCCTCCGCGCCGCCCTCCGGGACCTCGGCCGTGACCGTGAGGACGTGATCCACGTTCGACGTCCGCGGCGCGCTCCCCTCCGGCAGCCGCACGAGGCCCGGGTCGAGCACGAGCCGGGTCCGCCCGGCGAAGAACCCCGGGCGCAGGGATGGATCGGCCCGCTCCACGAACCGGTCGTCGAGCGGCAGCACCCCGTGCTTCCCGGCCTCGGCGAGGAACAGGTCCCGGAGCTCGCGCAGCTTCTCCGGATGGCGCGCCGCGAGGTCCTCGGCCTGGCTGAAGTCGTCGCGCAGGTCGTAAAGCTCCCAGCGGTCCTCGGCGAAGTCGGCGCTGCCGCTCGTCTCCCACGGAAGCCGCCCGTGGCGGCAGGCCGCGAACCAGCCGTCGCGATAGATGCCGCGATTGCCGAGCATCTCGAAGTACTGCGTGTGCTTGCGGGTGGGCGCGTCCGCGTTCAGCCGGTCGAACGTGTACGCCATGCTGACGCCTTCGATCGGCTTCTGCGTCACGCCGTTGAGCATCGTCGGCTCGGCGATCCCTGCCACCTCGAGGAGGGTCGGCACCACGTCCACGACGTGGTGGAACTGGAACCGCTTCGCGCCGCGGTCCGCGATCCACGCTGGCCAGGTCACGATGAGGCCGTTGCGCGTCCCGCCGAAGTGCGAGGCGACCTGCTTCACCCACTGGAACGGCGTGTCGCCTGCCCAGGCCCAGCCCACGGCGTAGTGCGGCCAGGTCCCCGGGAGCCCGATCTCGTCGATCCGCGCGAGGGTCTGATCGAGCGGCGGCTCGACGCCGCTCATCGACGCCGTCTCGTTGATCGTGCCGTGGAGGCTCCCCTCCGCGCTCGAGCCGTTGTCGCCGAGGATGTAGAGGAAGAGCGTGTTCTCGAGCTCGCCGAGCTCCTCGAGCGTCTCGACGAGGCGACCGACCTCGAAGTCGGTGTGCTCCTGGAAATCGGCGAAGTTTTCCATCTGGCGCGCGAAGAGCCGCTGCTCCTCCGGACCGAAGGAATCCCAGGCCGGCAGCTCCGCGGGGCGCAGCGTCAGCCGCGTGCCGGGGGGAACGACGCCGAGCTCGAGCTGGCGCGCGAGGACGAGCTCGCGGTAGCGGTCCCAGCCCATGTCGAACCGCCCCGCGTTGCGGCCGCGCCACGCGAGCGGCGGCTGGTGCGGGCCGTGGACGGCGCCGGGCGCGAAGTGCACGAACAGCGGCCGGGCCGGCGCGATCGTCTTCTGGCGACGCATCCACGCGATGCAGTCGTCCGCGAGGTCCGTGGTGAGGTGATACCCCTCCTCCGGCGTCCTCGGCGGCGCGACGGGCGTGGTGTCGCGATACAGCGCCGGGTAGAACTGATCCGTCTCCCCGCCGAGGAACCCGTAGAAGTAGTCGAAGCCGCGCCGGCTCGGCCAGTGGTCGAACGGCCCGGCCGCGCTCGTGTGCCCGTCGGGCACGTTGTGGTTCTTGCCCCACCAGCCCGTCGACCAGCCGTTCTGGGACAGGATCTCGGAGATCATCGCGCAGCTCCGCGGGATCATCCCCGAGTAGCCCGGATAGCCGGTCGCCATCTCCGCCACGACGCCCGTCGCGGCAGAGTGGTGGTTGCGGCCGGTCAGCAGGGCCGCGCGCGTCGGTGCGCACAGCGCCGTCGTGTGGAACGCGCAGTACTGCAGCCCTTCGCGGGCGAGCCGCTCCGCCGTCGGCATGCGGCACAGCCCCCCGTACGCGCTCGACACCGCCCAGCCGGCGTCGTCCAGCAGCACGATCACCACGTTCGCCGCGTGCGGCGGCGCCTGCGCGGGCGCCGGATAGTCGGGGCGCGAGTCCTCGTGCGTGAGGCCGATCTCCGCGCCCGCGAAGCGGTGCTCCGGCTTCGGGTAGACCTCGCGCTCGACGTGCCGCGGGAAACCCTCCTTCTCGCGCGCCATGCTCCCCCCTCCCCGCCGGCTCCCGCCGTGCCGAGAAGATAGGCTGGAGCGAGCCGCCATGCGGAAGACGACGCTGCCCAGGGACACGCTCGCCGGCCTGGTGAACGCGGTGGTGAGCGTGCCCGACGGGCTCGCCTCCGCAGCGCTCGCGGGCGTGAACCCCGTGTACGGCCTATACACCAGCGTCGCCGCGCCGCTCGCCGGGAGCGCGCTCGTGAGCGCCCAGCTCATGCAGATCGCCACGACGAGCGCCGCCGCGCTCGTTGCCCGCCAGGCGGTCGCCGCCCAACCCGCAGAGCGGCGTCCGGAGGCGATCTTCCTCCTTGCGGTCGTCGCAGGGCTCTTCCTCGTGGTGTTCGGCCTCCTGCGAATGGGCCGTCTCTCCCGCTTCGTCTCTCACGCGGTGATGACCGGGTTCCTGGGCGGCGTCTCGGTCGTGCTCGTCCTGGATCAGCTCGCGCCGCTCGTGGGGTTCGCGGCTCGGGGGCGCAATCCCGTGGCCGAGCTCGCGAACCTCCTCGCGAACGTCGGCCGGTTCGACCCTCGCACCATCGTGGCCGGCGTGCTGGCGCTCGGCCTCGCGTCGGGGCTCCGCCGCACGCGGCTCGCGACGTGGTCGTCCCTCGTCGCGCTCCTCGTGCCGACGGTGCTCGTCCTCCTCGCGGGGTGGGAGGGCGTGCAGCAGGTCTCGGACGTCAGCCCCATCCCTCGCGGGTTCCCGCTCCCCGCGCTCCCGCATCTCGATCTCCTGTCGCCCGAGCTGCTCGCCTCGGGGTTCGCGCTCGCGGTCGTCATCGCGGTCCAGGGTGTCGGCGTCAGCCAGACGGTCGAGAACCCCGATGGCCGGCCCGTCAATCCGTCGCGGGACCTGATCGCGCAGGGTGCCGCCAACGTGGCGAGCGGGCTGCTCTCCGGGATCCCCGCGGGTGCCTCGGTCGGGCAGACCGCGCTCAACGTCGCCATGCGCGCTCGGAGCCGGTGGGCCGGGATCCTGTCGGGCGCGTGGATGCTCGTCATCGTGCTGCTCGTGCCCGGGCTGGTCGGCCTCGTCCCCATGGCCGTCCTGGCAGCCCTGATGATCATCGCGGGCCTCGGCGCGCTCGACCTGCGGGAGGCGCGCTCGATCTGGGCGACGGGCGGAGCGGCGCGCTGGGCGATCGCCGTGACCTTCGCCGCGACGCTCGTGCTGTCGGTGCCGGTCGCGGTCGGGGTCGGCGTCGTCCTGTCGATCATGATGCACCTCGCGTCGGCGAGCGACGTCACCGTGAGGGCGCTCGTGCGGCTCCCCGACGGCCGATTCGCGGAGGAGAAGCCGCCGCCGCGCCTCCCCAGCGAGGCGGTCACCGTCCTGCACACGCAGGGCAGTCTCTTCTTCGCCGGCGCGCGCCGGCTCGAGGAGTCGCTTCCGAGCCCCGTGGGCGCCGTCCGGCCAGTGGTGGTGCTCCGGCTCCGCGGGCGGACGCGCGTCGGCGCGACGCTCATCGAGGTGCTCGATTCGTACGCCGACGAGCTCGAGGCGGTCGGCGGTCGACTCTACCTGAGCGGCGTGGAAGGCGCGGTCCGCGATCAGCTCCGGCGCACCGGGAAGCTCGATCTCGAGCGCGTGGTGCGCGTCGTTCCGGCGACGACGATCCTCGGCGAGTCGACGGCGCAGGCCCTCGCGTCGGCGAGCGCATGGCTCGGGCGCCCCCGCGCCACGCGGCCGCGCGCGGGCAGCGCGTGAGCGGTGTCCTACGTGGTCCGCCGGCGCGGGATCCAGGTCCCCGCCTGTCCGCGGGCGCGTCTGCGCAGCACCTTGGCGACCGGGAACAGCACGCCGAGCGCCACGAGCGACGAGATCACCACCATTACCAGCGTCCGCGGATCGTGGAAGCTCCCCGAGGCGACCACCGTCGCGGCCGCGATGTTGCGCTGCGCGGTTGCCAGGCCGAGCACCCCGCGGCTCTCGTCGCTCGGGCCGCCGAACCCGTAGCCGACGACGAACGCGAACGCGACGACCAGGAGCGCCGCGAGGATCGCGCCCGTCCCGAAGACGTCGAGGATCGCGCGCAGGTTCAGCATCACGACCGTCGCGACCATCACGATGAGCGCGAGGGTGGACAGCTTCCCGAGCGCCGGTCGGACGCGCGCCGCCCAGCGCGGCGATCTCGCCCCGACGAGGAAGCCGACGGCCATCGGCAGGACCATCGTCACGACCAGCGGCCGCGCGATGGCGCCGGCGCCGACGTCGGCGGCGTCCGGCACCGCGATCGGCACCGTGATCGTCATGAAGACGACGGTGGCCGGGATGAGGAGCAGGAGCAGCGTCGCGCTCAGCCCGACGTCGTGTTCGGCGTGCTCCGTGAGCTTGACGAGGAACGGCGCCCCCGCGGCCACGCCGATGAGGATGAGCCCGACCTCGAGGGAGCGGTCGAGCGACAGGTGTCTGGCCACCACGACGGCGATCACCGGGACGAAGACGAAGTTCGGGACGAGCACGCGGAGGACGAGCCGCAGGTCGCGGAGCGGAGCGACGACCTCGCGCAGCGAGTGGCCGAGGCCGAGCGACAGCATGCTCGCGACCGCGAAGACGGCGACGCTGGCGCCCGAGAGGGCGGAGACGAGCTCGGTCATGCGCCAAGGAGGTGCGCACCGGCGCGGCGGGGGACAAGGCAGATCGAGGCAGTGGGACGCCCGGCCATCAGACCCGCGCGTCGCCCGCAAGCCCAGGGGCGCAGAGCGCGCCCCGGGCTCCCGCTCACCATACCGAGACGACGAACGCGGCGGCGGTGGCGAGCCAGCCCAGGAGGAGGATCGGGCCGAGCGGATAGACGTGCGGGATCTCCAGGCAGAGATCGCGGCGGGCGCAGGTGAGCCGCCGCCTGCCGAGGAGCTGGCACCGGAGGCACTGGAGCGCGCCCGGGCTCCACTCCCGAGCCGTGCCGAGCGCCGGCCGCGTTCGAGCGAACGTCCCGGCTCCGCCGGGCACCCCCGTCGGAGCCACGCCGGCTCCGTCGACCGTGGGACCCGCGGTGCTCGCCAGGAGCTCCACCCACGGCGTGCAACCGTCCACCCCCGTCGGGGGGCACATCCCGTCCGCCTCACCCCAGCTGCCCCGATCCACCAGCACCCGTGTCGCCATGGTCGCATCCTCCTCGGTACGACGTGAGGATGCTCGGCGACTGGTCGTTGAAAAAGGACCGGATCCGACATTATCGATGTGCCAGTGCGCACCTGGTCTCTCGCCCTCGCGGTCGACCGCGCCGACCCCGCGCCGGTGGTGCGCCAGGTCGCGCGCGGGATCGCCTCGCACGTCGCCGCGGGGCGGCTCCGCCCCGGCGAGCGACTCCCCGGCTCGCGCGAGCTCGCGCGCATCCTCGGCGTGCACCGCAACACGGTGGTGGCCGCCTACGCCGAGCTGCTCGCGGAGGGATGGGTGCAGTCGTCCGGCGGCCGCGGAACCTTCGTCTCGCCCGAGATCCCGGCCGCGCTCAGGCGGCGGGCCGGCGGCTCGGGAGCTGGACATCGGAATCCCGGCTTCGCGCTCGGGCCGGCGCCCTCGCCGCGGAGCGCGATCGCGGCGCAGCCCGGCGTGCTCAGCCTCGTGAGCGGCATCCCGGATCTGCGGCTCGTGCCGGTGGACGCGATCGCGCGCGCCTACCGCCGGGCGCTGCGGCGCCCCGGGATCCTCGGCTACGGCGACCCTGCCGGCGAGGAGCGGCTCCGGACGGCGATCGGCCAGATGCTCCGCTCGACCCGCGGCCTCGAGCCGGATCCGGCCGGGCTCATGGTGACGCGCGGGAGCCAGCTCGCGCTCACCGTGACGGCGCGGGCGCTCTTCCGCCCCGGGGACGTCGTCGCGGTGGAGGCGCCCGGGTACGCCGCGGCGTGGGACGTCTTCCGGGCCGCGGGCGCGCACGTGGTGCCGCTCCCGGTGGACGAGGAGGGGCTCCGGGTGGACGCGCTCGAGGCGCTGACCCGGCACGGGAAGGTGCGCGCCGTCTACCTGACGCCGCACCACCAGTTCCCGACCACGGTGACGCTCCCCGCCGCGCGCCGTATCGCGCTCCTCCGCCTCGCGGCGGCGGAGCGCCTCGCCGTCCTCGAGGACGACTACGACAGCGAGTTCCACTACGACGGCGCGCCGGTGCTGCCGCTCGCCGCGAACGACCCGGCCGGCGTCGTCGTGCACGTCGGGACGCTGTCCAAGATCCTCGCGCCTGGCCTGCGCATCGGCTACGTGCACGCGGCGCCCGAGGTGATCCGGTGCCTCGCCGAGCATCGCCGCTACGTCGACCGCCAGGGCGACCGGGCGCTCGAGCTCGCCGTCGCCGAGCTGATCGAGGACGGGGAGCTGCAGCAGCACGTCTGGCGGATGCGCCGCCGCTACGCCGCGCGCCGCGACGCGCTCGCCGAGGCGCTGCGCGCGCGGCTCGCTGGCGCGCTCGAGTTCGCGGTGCCCGCCGGTGGCATGGCGCTGTGGTGCAGGACGGCGCCGGACCTCGACGCCGATCGCTGGGCCGAGGAGGGCCCGCGCGCGGGCGTGCTGCTCCACGCTGGGAGCGACTTCACGTTCGAGGGCGAGCCCTATCCCGCGCTGCAGCTCGGGTTCGCGCTGCTGGAGGAGCGAGAGCTCGGCGAGGCGGTGCGACGGATGGCGGTCGCGCTCGAGGCGGCGGGCGGGCCGGGGCATGCGGGGAGCGGCGGTCGCACGAAGGGGCGGCGGGCGTGACATGAAGGTCTGCCCGTCGATTCCGCTGGCGCGCCGCTCGTCCGGCGGGACGGCGCCGGGGCCGCGCTACGCGGCGGCAGTCGTCGCGAGCCGGATGCCGGCGCCGATCAGCACGATGCCCGCGACGAGCGACGGCCCGATGACCTCGCCGAGAGTGAGGGCAGAGAACAGGATGCCGAGGCTCGGAGCCGCCAGGAGCGCCGTGGACATCGTGCTCGCCCGAAGGTGACGACCCGTCTCCACGACCGCCCAGTAGCCGAAGGCGGTCGCGACCGGCCCGACATAGGCGAGCGACGCCGCGCCGCCCCAGCCGATGGGCGGCAGCGCGCCTTCACTCAATGCCGCGATGGGGAGGAGCAGGATGGCGGCGGCGAGCGCCTGCCATGGCGCGAGCGCGAGCGCGGTCGCGGTGAAGCGGTGCCGGCGGACGAAGACGATCGAGATCGCCCAGGCGGCGGCCGCTCCCATGAGCATGCCGTAGGCCAGGAGCTGGCGGCTCCCGGCGGGACGCAGCGAGGGAACGGCGATCGCGACGACCCCCAGCAGCCCCGCGCACACGCCGAACAGCCCCGAGCGCGACGGCCGCTCGTGAAGCCACCACGCGGACAGCGGCAGGACCCAGATCGGCGTCGAGAACGCCAGGACCGACGCGCGACCTGGGGGCAAGACCGTCAAGGCGAGCCCGGTCAGCGCCGAGTACGCGCCCATCTGGAGCACCGCGGAGACCGCGATGAGCGGCCAATCCGACCGCGGTGGAACGGCGAGCTCGCGGCGGAGCGCGACGAGGCCGAACAGGCAGGAAGCGGCGAGCACGTAGCGCAGGACCCCGAACCAGATCGGCGGCACGGTCGTGACGCCGATCTTGATCACGGGCCAGCTGATCGCCCAGGCGAGGACGAGCAGCGCGAGCAGCAGGTGAGGGCGAGCCATGCGCTTCGTGGCCATGCGTCCGGTTCTAGGGCCCTGCGATGCGCTAGCGCGCGGCGAGCCCTGCCGAGCCGGCGGGGAGCCCGCTCACGAGCTCGACCTGCTCGAGCGCGCCGTCGCTCTGGACCGCGTAACCCGAGATGGAGCCGTCGCGCCCGTTGCGCACGTAGAGGTACCCGCTCCCGCGGCTCATGGCCAGGTCGGCCGGGGCGTCGCCGGCCGAGGCCGCCACGCCGCTCGCATCGAGGAGCGCGAGCGTGCCGTCCGGAGCGATGGCGAAGGCGGAGATGTCGTCGGCGCCCGTGTTGGCGGAGTACGCGAAGCGCCCGTCGGCGGTGATCGCGATCCAGCAGGCGGCGATCTGGAAGTTCGGAGCGGACGCGGTGACCACGTCGAGGACATCGTCGCTCAGCCGGTAGGACGAGACGGTGCTCCCTCCCGCCTCGGAGACGACGAGCAGACCCCTCCGCGTGAACGCGAAGCCGAAGGGCGTCTGGCCGCTCGAGTCGACCACCCGCGGGCCGTCGAGGACGCCGCCCTCGCCGACCGCGTAGACGCTGAGGCGGTTCGTGTTCTTCTCGGTCACGACGAGAAAGTCGCCCCCCGGATCGAACGCGATCTCGGCGGGAGCGCTGTCGGCTGCGCTGAGCGGCCGGGTGGAGCTCGGGATGGGCTGGAGATCGCCGTCCTGGCCGATCCGGAGCCCCGTCACGCTGTTCGGCACGCCCGCGTTCACCACGAACACGAGCCCGTTCGACACGGTGACGCTGATGGGCATGTCGCCGCCCGACGGAGCGCGGTCGACGAGCCGGAGCGAACCGCTGTCGGAGACCGCGAAGATCGAGACGTCGTCGCTGCCGGCGTTGACCGCGAGGGCCCAGCGGCCGTCGCGCGAGAAGGTGAGCGCACCCTGCGAGCCGAGCGCGGCGCCGGTGCCGGTCCCGCCGGTCGAGAACGAGCCGGCGGGGGAGAGCGTGCCGTCGGGCGCGCGCGCGAACGTCACCACCGCGTTGCCGGCGGGATCGTTCGAGAGCGCGTAGACCGTGCCGGCCTCGCCGGCGGATGCGGTGCCGGGCGCTTCCCCGGCCGTGGAAAGAACGGCTGCGGCGGCTTCCGCCTCGCCGCCCGACGCGATGAGGGTGGAGACGACGAGGGCTGCGAAGAGGGAGCTTCGTGGGTGCATGGTACCGACCTCCAGTTCGGGGTTCGGCTGAGCAGTGTGTCCCCGGGGTGGGGCGTTACAGGACGCGCGGCGGGGGCGAGGGACGGGCCGAGCGAGCCGCCCACCCGACGACGTGGGTGCGAGACGATGACACGCTGACGCAGGAGGAGAGGCCACGAGTGCACGATCTGGAGCCGCTCCGTGCGGGGACCCCCGATGCGCTCCGGGCGTGTAACCCCGATGCGCTACGCTTCGTCGTGTCCTTCGCTGCCGCACAGACCCGTGCGCAGCTCGCGAGACCTCCGGAAGCGATTCTCTCCTGCGAGCAGCTGCGCAAGGTCTATCGAATGGGCGAGGTCGACGTCCGCGCGCTCGACGGCGTGGACTTCCGGCTGCACGAGCGCGAGCTCCTCGTGCTGCTCGGCCCCTCCGGCAGCGGCAAGTCCACGCTGCTCAACATCCTCGGTGGCCTCGACGTCCCCACCTCCGGGCGCGTCTTCTTCGCCGGAGAGGACATGACCGCCGCCGACGAGGAGGCGCTGACGCAGTACCGGCGGCGCCACGTCGGGTTCGTCTTCCAGTTCTACAACCTGGTCCCGAGCCTCACCGCGCGCGAGAACGTGGCGCTCGTGACCGAGATCGCCGAGGACCCCCTCGAGCCGGAGGAGGCGCTGGCGCTCGTCGGGCTGGGCAACCGCCTCGACCATTTCCCGGCGCAGCTCTCGGGGGGCGAGCAGCAGCGCGTGGCGATCGCGCGGGCCGTGTCCAAGCGGCCGTCGGTCCTGCTCTGCGACGAGCCCACCGGCGCGCTCGACTTCCGCACCGGCATCCTGGTCCTGGAGGTGATCGAGCAGGTCAACCGCGAGCTGGGGACGGCCACCGCGCTCATCACCCACAACGCACCCATCGCCGACCTCGCCGACCGCGTGGTGACGCTCGGAGACGGACGCGTGCAGAGCGAGCGCAGCTCCGGCCGTGTCGCCCGGGCGCGCGACCTGCGCTGGTGACGCGATGCTGATCTCGGCGCTCAACCGCAAGCTGCTCCGCGAGGTCGGCCGCCTGAGGGGACAGGTCCTCACGATCGCGCTCGTGCTCGCGGGGGGCATCACCAGCTTCATCGGGCTCCGCGGCACCTACGCCGCGCTCCTGCGCGCGCGCGACTCCTACTACGATCGGGAGCGGTTCGCGCACGTGTTCGTGCTGCTCGAGCGGGCGCCCGAGTCCATCGCCCGGCGCATCGAGGTCCTGCCGGGCGTCGCCTCGGTCCAGACGCGCATCTCCAAGGAGGTGTTGCTGCCGATCGAGGGGAGGTCGCGGCCGGCGTCGGGCCGGCTGCTCTCGCTGCCCGCCGCGGGCGAACCCGCCACGAACGCCATCCACCTGCGCAGCGGGCGCCTCCCCGAGCGCGACCGCGACGACGAGGTGGTGGTGCTCGAGGCGTTCGCGACGGCGCACGGGCTCGAGCCGGGTCACCACGTCCCCGCCGTGATCAATGGCAAGCTGCGCAAGCTCCGGGTGGTCGGCGTGGCGCTCTCGCCAGAGTTCATCTACGCGCTCAAGCCTGGCTCGATCGCGGAGGACGCGGCCGGCTACGCCATCCTGTGGATGAACCGAGCGCCGCTCGCGGCCGCCTACGAGCTGGAGGGCGCGTTCAACGAGGCGAGCCTGCTCCTGCAGCCGGGCGCCTCCGAGCCTGCCGTGTGCGCCGCGCTGGATCGGCTGCTCCTGCCGTACGGCGGCGACGGGGCGATCGGCCGCAAGGACCAGCAGTCGAACAAGATCCTCACCGGCGAGCTCGCGCAGCTGGAGGCGCTGGCGGGCATGGTGCCGATGATCTTCCTCGGGGTCGCCGCCTTCCTGGTGAACATGGTGCTCGGGCGGCTCGTCACGCTGCAACGCCCGGAGATCGCGACGCTCAAGGCCATCGGGTACGGCAACCACGCCCTGCGCGCTCACTACGCGGGCCTGGTCGCGGTGGTGCTCGTGCCCGGCACCCTGCTCGGCCTCGCCGGCGGCTGGTGGATGGGGGACGCCGTGCTGGGCCTCTACACGAGCGTGTTCCGGTTCCCCGAAGCGGCCTTCCAACCGAGCTTCTCGCTCGTCGCCACGGGCATCCTGATGAGCGGCGTCGCGGCGCTCGCCGGCGCGCTCGCCGCGGTCCGCGCGGCGGTGCGGCTTCCGCCCGCGGAGGCGATGCGGCCGCCCTCTCCCGCCATCTATCGCAAGAGCCTCGTGGAGCGCCTCAGGCTCTCTGCGCTCGTCGGGCCGGCGGGCATGATGATCGTGCGCGAGGTCGAGCGCCGCCCGCTGCGCACGCTCCTCTCGTCCCTCGGCATCGCCGGCGCGCTCGCGCTCGTCGTGCTGGGCCGCTTCGGCATCGACTCCCTCGACAGCTACCTCGAGGCGACGCTGCGGCGCGAGCAGCGCCAGGACCTGGCGGTCTCCTTCGATCGGCCCGTCTCGCCGAGGGCGCTGCGGGAGCTCGCCGCGATGCCGGGAGTGCGCCAGGTGGAGGGTGTCCGCGCCATGCCGGTGCGGATCCGTCACCTCCATCGCACGCGCGACACCGTCCTCATCGGGCTGCCGGCCGGCGCGACGCTGCGCCGCCTCGTCGAGCGGGGCGGCCGGGAGGTCGCGCTGCCGCCGGAGGGCATCCTCGTCACGAGCAAGCTCGGCGAGGTGCTGGGGCTGCGCGCCGGCGACCGGGCCGAGGTGGAGATCCGCGAAGGCGCCCGGCCGGTGGTCCGACCCGTCATCGCGGGGTTCGTGGACGAGTCGGTGGGCCTGCAGCTCTACGCGCGCGAGGAGCTCGTCGCGCGGCTGGAGGGGGATCTCGGGGCGCTCGGCTCGGCCCTGCTCACGGTCGATCCGCTCGAGGCTGCTGCGCTGCAGGAGCGGCTCCGCCGGGTGCCCCGGGTCATCGACGTCTCCGAGGTGCGCGAAGACACCCGCCGCCTGCGCGACATGAACGCCTCGATGATGAACGTCTGGACCACCGTCGCCATCGTGCTCGCGGCCACGGTCATCTTCGGGGTCGTCTACAACAACGCGCGCATCGCCCTCGCGACGCGGGCCCGCGATCTCGCCAGCCTGCGCGTGCTGGGGTTCTCCCGGCACGAGATCTCCTGGATCCTCATCGGCAGCATGGCGATCGAGATGGCCATCGCCATCCCCATCGGCCTCTATCTGGGCCTCGCGTGGGGGCGGCTCTTCATGCGGTCCGTCGACCAGGAGCAGTTCCGCTGGGAGGTGTACGTCGCGCCCAGCACGTACCTCATGGCGGCGGCCGTCGGGCTCCTCGCGGCCGCGGCGAGCGCGCTGTGGGTGCGCCGCAACGTCGATCGGCTGGATCTGATCGGCGTCCTCAAGACGCGGGAGTGAGCATGGGCGCCATCGGCGAGCAGAGCACGCAGCCCACCCAGCCGCTCCCGGCCGACGAGCCGCCGGGCGCGCCGCCCGCGCCAGCGCCGCCGGGGCTACGCGGCACGTCCGGGGACGAGGCACGACACGCCCGCGAGCATCGACGGAAGCTCATGCGCGGGGCCCGGCAAGGGCTTCTCCTCGTCCTCGTCCTCGCTGCCGCCCTCGCCACGGTGCGGGCGCTGCGGCCGAGCCCCGTGCCGGTGGACGTCGCCACCGCGGCGCGCGGCAGCCTCGTGGTGGCGATCGAGGAGACCGGCATCGCCCGGGTCAAGGACCGGTACGTCGTCTCCGCGCCCGTCACGGGCACCGTCTCGCGCCAGCTCCTCGAGCCCGGAGACATGGTCGGCGAGCGGGACGTGGTGGCGGAGATCGCGGCGGTCCCCTCGCCCCTGCTCGACGCGCGGACGCGCTCCGAGGCGCAGGCGAGGCTGAGCGCCGCCGTGTCGGCGCTCGGGCAGGCGCAGGCGCAGGAGGGACGCGCGAGGGCGGCGGAGGGGCTCGCCCGGGAGGATCTCGTTCGCGCCCGGTCCCTGGCGGCGGGGGGATCGCTGCCGAGCCAGGGCCTCGACCGCGCCGAGTTCGAGGCGCGGATGCGCACGCAGGAGCTCTCCTCGGCGGTGTTCGCGGTGAAGGTCGCGGCCGAGCAGGTGCGCGTCGCGCGCGCGTCGCTGGGCGGGGAGGGCGCCTGGCGCGAGCGGCACGTGGACGTGCTCGCCCCCGCCTCCGGCCGCGTGCTGCGGGTGCTGCAGGAGAGCGAGGGCGTCGTGCAGGCCGGCACGCCGCTGCTCGAGGTCGGCGATCCGGGAGCGCTCGAGCTCGTCGTCGATCTGCTGACCACCGACGCCGTCCGCGTCCAGCCCGGGACGCTCGTGACGATCCTGGGATGGGGTGGCGACCGCGCGCTCGCGGCCCGTGTGCGCAGGGTCGAGCCGTCCGCGTTCACCAAGCTCTCGGCGCTCGGGGTGGAGGAGCAGCGGGTCAACGTCATCGCCGTCTTCACCGATCCGCGAGAAGCCTGGAGCGCGCTGGGCGACGGGTTCCGCGTCGAGGCGCGGTTCGTGCTGTGGCGAGGCGACGACGTGCTGAAGGTCCCGCAGGGCGCCGCGTTCCGCCAGGGCGATGGGTGGGCGGTGTTCCGCGTGGACGGCGGCAAGGCGCGGTTGACGTCGGTGCAGATCGGACACCGCGGCGAGACGGAGGTCGAGGTGCTCGGCGGCGTCGACGCCGGCGCGGTGGTGGCGGTGCATCCCGGCGATCGGGTGAAGGACGGCGGCAGGGTGGAGGTGCGCCGGTAGAGGCGAGAGCGCACCGGACCTACACCCCCCTCCAAGTACCTGTTGCCGCGAGGCACACGCGCAGCACGCGTGCCGCCCTCCAAGTGCGCGATCTTGCTCGGTTGGGGCCGCTGGCTCGAAAGCTGCTGAGCGTGCGCGGAGAGAATACGCCCCGGTGGCAGCTCGTCGGATCTCAGGAGGACAGAATGCGCTACCTGCTCGTTGCATCGTCGCTGCTGCTCGGATCGCTGACCTCGGCCACCTCGGCCCAGGCTCAGGTCTCCGTTGGCGTCGGCATCGCGATCCCCAGCATCCAGATCGGCATCAACGTACCGGCCTATCCGGAGCTCGTCCCGGTGCCGGGGTATCCCGTCTATTACGCCCCTCGAGCGAGCTCGAACTACTTCTTCTATGACGGCGCCTACTGGGCGTTCCAGGGCGACGAGTGGTACGTGAGCAGCTGGTACGACGGGCCGTGGTACGTGGTGGAGCCCGCGCACGTCCCGCTCTACGTGCTGCGCGTACCGGTGCGCTACTACCGGCAGCCTCCGCCGTACTTCCGCGGGTGGCGCGCCGACGCGCCGCCACGCTGGGGCCACCGCTTCGGCCACGACTGGGAACGGGGTCACCGCGGGTGGGATCGATGGGACCGCCGCGCCGCCCCGCGCCCCGCGCCGCTGCCCGTCTACCAGCGGGGCTACGTGGGCGACCGCTATCCCCGCGCGCCCGAGATGCAGCACTCGATTCGCTCCGAGCAGTATCGCTACCGGCCGCGTGAGGAAGTCACGCGGACGCGCTTCGAGCCGTACGGCCGGGACCGGGGGCCCGAGCGGGCGCAGCCGTATCCGCAGCCGTCTGATCACCAGCGCTGGTCGGCTCCTCCGCCGCAGAACGATGATCGCGGGGACTTCCGTGGACGGCACGACGACGATCGTCGGGACGACCGTGGGCGCCACGACCACGGCCGGCGGCACGAGGACGAGGGGCGCGGGCGCGGTCACAGGGACTGACGCGCAACTGGAGTGAGCTTCACGCGGCGGGGAGCCCGGGGCACGGGGCTCCCCGCTGTCGTTTCGTGATCGGGGATCCCGGACGAGGCGGGAGCGTCGTCCGTCTATGTTCAGTGAAGCTGACGCGTGGCATCGGCTCCGAGGGCGCAGCACCGCTTGTACTTCTGGCCGCTACCGCAGGGACACGATGCATTTCGGCCCGGGCGTGCCTCGCGCGTCGCGGGCCGCCGCGCGGACTTCGCCGAGGGAAGCGCGTCGGGGCCGGGCTGCCACAGTCGAGCTGTCTCGCGCTCGATCCGGTCGATATGCGCGCGCTGTGCATCGGTCAGCGCCCCACCGAGCTCCTCGATCGCGTGCGCGATCGCGCTCAGCTGCTCCGCCGCGCAGATGGCACAGTCGGCCTTCGCGACCAGGTCATCGGACTCGAGCGCGCGAACGAGGTGTGGAATCGCCCGGGCGTCGCCGTACCTCGCGAGGAAGGCAGCGCCACCGACGGGACTCTCGTCGAGCACTCGAACGAGAGCAGCAAGAATCCGATCGTCGCGAGCCTGCGTTCGGACCAGCGCCATCGCGAGCCGGGTGCGCTCCGCGACATCTCGCGCCGCGTGGAAGGAGGCGAGGAGGGAATCCAGCGATGGCTTCGGGCGAGTCGGCATGAGATCTCCGGCGAAGAGGTGAGCCTCCCGCGTCGTCCAGTCTGCGGACGAAGGGTCCGCGGTCCCGACGGCGTGTCCGCCGCCATTCCGGTCCTGGAACGCGAAGCGACTCGGACGGCGGGTGCATGAGCAATTCGCGTGCCGTCGGCAAACGACAGGACTGTGCTGACCTCGCGAACTGCGGTTATGATTCAAAGGGATGACCGTACGGATCCACATGCCGGAAGAGGCGCTGGCGACGTTTTGCCGGAAACATCGCGTCAGCAGGCTCGCGCTGTTTGGATCCGTTCTACGAGACGACTTCCGGCCAGACAGCGACGTGGACGTTCTCGTCGAGTTCCAGCCAGGGGCCCGGGCCGGGTTCCTGAAGCTCGCCGAGATGGAGCTCGAGCTCGGCGCCATGCTCGGCCGGAAGGTCGATCTGAGGACACCGGGAGAGCTGAGCCGGTACTTCCGCGACGAGGTTCTAGCGAACGCCGAGGTCCAGTTTGCGACCTGACGACGTCATCCGGCTGCGGCACATGCTGGACGCCGCGCGCGAGGCGATGTCGTTCGCGGCTGGACGCTCGCGGGGCGATCTCGAGCGCGATCGCGTGCTGGTCTTGGCGATAGTCAAAGACGTCGAGATCATCGGCGAGGCTGCCGCGCGGGTCAGCCCTGCACGACGATGCAGGCATCACACCCGGAGATCCCGTGGGCGCAGATCATCGCGACGCGCAACCGTCTGATTCATGCGTACTTCGACGTGGACCTTCAGGTCGTCTGGGACACGGTGACGGATGACCTCCCGCAGCTCGTCCGTCTGCTGGAGCCTTTCGTGCCGTCGTAATGCGGCAAGGTGCGAGAACCCGCGCTGAGCGACTTCATTCACGGGTGCCGTCACGGACGACCCGCCCGCCGAAGCGACGAGTCCTGGTCGTCCGGGAAGCCCGCGTAACCTTCGGCTGCGCTCTCATCGTGCATGCGTCGAGGCTAGCGGCAGTACGGACACGCTCGATCGCCGCCATCGTCAACGTGTGCCGCGTGTCGTGTGGTGCCTCCTACTTCCCGCCCGACAGCCGCTTCCACGCAGCCAGGTACCGCGCCATCCGCTCCGCATCCGCGGCTCCGAACGTCGCGAGCCTGCGGACGTCCATGTTGTCGAGAAGATCTGCGCGCTTCACCGTCGCGGCGAGCTCATCGAGGCGAACGCGCTCGATGAACGCCGCGTAGTCCTCTCCGGGCCGCTTCGTGAGCGCTACGATCGCGGTCACCTCGCGCTGCGGGTACCCGCGCCGTCGCAGCTCGTCGGGCGTGATGTCCGTGTCCTCGAGCACGTCGTGGAGCACGGCGACGCGCCGCGCCTCGTCGGTGCTCATCGCGAGCATGACGCGGAGCGGGTGGAGGATGTACGGGGCGCCGCCCTTGTCGACGGCATTTCGGTGCTTCTCGGCCGCGAGCGCGACTGCGTCGGCGACGGTGGGGGTCTGCATGGCGAGTCTCTCCTGTGTGTGGGTCAAGTCTCGGCCGCCGGCAATCCACGGGCTCATTCCAGGTCACCTCCGAACTCGCGGACGAAACGCTCCTGCGCGGCGTTCTCGATCGCGCGACCGCGAGCTGCGCGCACGATGGCGATGGCCTCCGCAGGAGGCGTGCCGCGCGCGACGAGGCAGGACGCGGCGATGGTCCCCGCTCGCCCGACGCCGCCCCAGCAGTGAACGACCACGTCATGCCCCCGCTCGAGCGCGTGCAAGATGCGGCCCACGAGCCGGCGGGCAGAGGCGAGATCCGTGGGCGCCCACATGTCCGCGATGGGATAGTGAATCCACCGGAGCCGCTCCCGGCGCGCCTCGCCGTCGAGGTCGCCGAGCTCCGCGATCTCGAACCGCTCGAGCAGGGTCACGAGCACCTTCGCACCGTGCACCCGCGCGATCGCCTCCACGTCCTCGCGCAGCCGGACGTCGGAGTCGGGGTCTCGTCCCGCCACCCAGCGGCCGGGCGCGCGCGTCAGGCCGAGCCGGCCCGGAAGAGCGAGCGCGGACGCGGGGAGGTAGTCGACGCGAAGCGCGTACGGTTCCATGAGGTCTCCTTTCTCCTCGAGAGTGGGGCGAGGCCCGAGCCGACGCATGGCTCAGGCCGACGCCGGGCCGGGGATCGCGAACGCGGGCTCCTCCTGGAGCGCCGCCGCCTCGAGGCGCGCCTGCTCGGCGCCGGCCGCGTCCCCGGTCGCCTTGGCGACGGCCGCCTTCGCCTCCCACGCCTCGCGCGAGGCGGGGTGGAGCAGCGTGACGGCGTCGGCGAGCGCGCGCGCCTCGGCCGGCTTCCCGGTGGCGAGGTGGTAGCGCACCATCGCGAGGTGCGACGGCACGTCGACGGTCCCACCCCGCTGCAGCAGCGCGTAGAGCCGAGGCGTCGACGCGTCGTCCGCGGCGCGCTCCAGGTCGGCGAGCGCCGCCTGGATGCGTCCGGTGATCACCTCGAACGAGTGGCGGAACGGAGGCGCCAGCGGGTCCTTGCCGATGGCGATGCTGATCTGCTCGAAGGCCATCTCCATCTCTCCCGAGTAGTCACAGGCCACCGCGAAGGCCCAGTGCAGGTGGGCGGAGTCGAGCCCCACCTTGCGGGCCTCGGCGAGGACCTCGCGGTACACGCTCACCGCCTCGTCCGCCCGCCGCTGCTCCACGAGGTCGTAGGCGCGGCGCATCTCTCCCAACAGTCGGTCCGTCGTCTTCCTGGGGGGCATCTCGTCTCCTCCTGCGCCGTCGCGGCGTCGTCGGTTGCGGACCGGTCGATCCCGGGCCGGTGAACGCTTCAGGACTGCCGTGCCGGACGCGCGGGGGAAGCCGCCGCGTGCCCGGAGCGCTCGTCGCGAGCGAGGGCGGTCGCGCGCGCGAGCGCCGCCTGCGCGCCGTCGAGGTCGCCACGTCGAATGCAATCGCAGGCGATGGCGAGGTGCGAGGCGACGCCGAGCGGATAGCAGATCATTGCGCAATCGTCTTTCCCGGGACGCACGGGTCCCGTCCCGCTGCCGGGCAGCGGGTTCGATGGTCTGGGCGAGGACAGGGGCGCCGGCAGGAACACCCTACACGGCGCACGGACAGGCCGAACCGGGCGCAGGCTGCCCGGGCGACCCGTACGGCTAGCGTGGCATCGCCTGCGCCCGTGGGGCGCCGCGACGATCACGCCGGGGTCCCGGTTACGTCGCTCTCTCGTGGGTCATGGGGCCTCCATCGCAGGCGGCATTGCCACAACCCCGGGATACCGGGAGCTGGCCGAGGGTCATCGGGCCGCCGCCCTCGCCTCGTCTTGATGGAATGACATCGAACATCGGAGTCGCAGTATTTATACCATTCGTCGCGAAATGTCAATCAACTGAGCAATCGCGCCCAATAGGGAGATCACCGTCCGTCCCGGTGTCCCACCCTCCCGGGACGAGCTGCAGAGCCAGCCGCTTCCCGGCCGGTGAGGTCCGGCTGCTCGGCGACCCCCATCACGACCCGCACCTCGTGCGTCCGGCCATCGTGGACGAGCGGGATCGCCCGCGGATCGACTGCCACGCCGTCCAGTTCCGCGAGGGCGACCCCGCGGCACCGCCGCTCGAAGTTGTCGACCGTGATCTCGTACCGCGTCGACCCGAGCCGCCAGGTGATCCCGTAGCCGGGCCAGGACGCCGGGATGCAGGGATCGAGCTCGAAGGTCTCGCCTTGCCTCCGGAGCCCGAGGATGCTCTCGAGCCCGGCGCGGTACATCCAGCCGGCCGATCCCGTGTACCAGGTCCATCCCGCGCGCCCCGCGTGCTCGGGGTGAGCGCAGACGTCGCCCGCGACGACGTAGGGCTCTCCCCGGTAGTGCGCGACGTCCGCGCCGGTGCGGGTGTGGTTCACCGGGTTCAGCATGTGGAACAGCTCGGCCGCCTCGTCGCCGCTCCCGAGCTTCGCGAGCGCCATCACGATCCACGCGGCGGCGTGCGTGTACTGACCGCCGTTCTCGCGCACGCCGGGCGGGTAGCCCTTGATGTAGCCGGGCTCCTGCCTCGACCGATCGAAGGGCGGCGTGAGCAGCACGACGACCTGGGCCCCTCGACGCACCAGGTGAGTCCGGACCGAATCCATCGCGCGGTCGGCGAGACGCGCCGGGGCGGCTCCGGAGAGCACCGCCCAGGACTGGGCGATCGAGTCGATCGAGCACTCGTCGTTCTGGGCCGAGCCGAGCGGTGAGCCGTCGTCGTAGTAGCCGCGCCGGTACCACTCCCCGTCCCAGCTCCGCTCGAGCGCCTCGGCGAGCCGGGCTGCCTCGGCGCGGTAGCGCCCCGCGCGATCGGCCTCGCCACGCGCCGCGCAGAGCGTGGCGAAGTCCTCGAGGACCGCGTGAAGGAAGAAGCCGAGCCAGACGCTCTCGCCGCGTCCCTCCCTGCCCACGCGGTTCATCCCGTCGTTCCAGTCGCCGCTCCCCATGAGCGGCAGGCCGTGGACGCCCGAGGTGAGCCCGCGCTCGAGGGCGCGCACGCAGTGCTCGAAGAGCGAGGCGTCCTCTTCCGAGACGCGGGGCTGGGCGTACGCGTCGTGAGCGCCCGGCGCGAGCGGCTCACCTTCGAGGAACGGGACGCGCTCGTCGAGCACGCCGGCGTCGCCCGTCGTGCGGACGTAGTGCGCCACCGCGTACGGCAGCCAGACGAGATCGTCCGAGCAACGGGTGCGCGTCCCGCGCCCGCTCGGCGGATGCCACCAGTGCTGCACGTCTCCCTCGCGGAACTGCCGCGCCGCGGCGCGGAGGAGGTGCTCGCGGACGAGCGTCGGCCGCGCCATCGCGAGCGCCATCGCGTCCTGGAGCTGATCCCTGAACCCGAACGCGCCGCCGGGCTGATGGTAGCCGGTCCGCGCCCACATCCGGCAGGAGAGGTCCTGCTGCAGGAGCCACCGGTTCATGAGGACGTCGAAGGAGTCGTCGGGCGTCCGGACCTGCACCGCACCGAGCGTGTCCTCCCACGTCCGCCTCACGGCGGCGAGCGCGGCCTCCGCGGCCTCGGCGCGGCCGTGGCGTCCGATGAGCTCCCGAACCTGCGCCACGTCTCTCCCCTCGCCGAGGAGAAACACGACCCGCCGGGTCTCGCCCGGCTCGAGCTCGATGGCGACGTGCAGCGCCGCGCAGGGATCGAGCCCCGCGCCGAAGCGAGCGGGGAGCTCCACGAGGCCGAGGGCGGCGGGCCGTGCCAGCGAGCCGTTCCGGCCGAGGAAGGCGGTGCGGTCGCCGGTCGCGGAGCGGAGCGCCTCGCTCGCGTGGGCGAACGCGACCCGGCCGGCGAACTCGTGGTTCCAGGCGTTCGTCGCGAGGACCGCGCCGGTCTCTGCGTCCTGCCGCGTGACGACGTGCTGGTTCTGACCGGCCTGCGGGGGGCCGAGGACCCACTCGCTGTACGCGAAGACGGAGAGGCGTCGCGGCGCGCCGCTCTCGTTCGTGAGCGTGAGGAGCGAGAGCTTCACCGGATCCGCGCCGTCCACGAACACGTCGAGGGCGTGGCGCACGCCGTTCGTCGCCCGCTCGAAGCGGGTCACGCCCGCCGCGTGGCGGATCACGAACCGGCCCGACGCGCCGGTGCGGGGCAGCGGCCCCGGGGTGGGCGACCACGCCTCGCCGTTCTCGTCGTCGCGGAGAAGGATGGCCTCGGAGGTCGGATCGCTCACCGGATCGTTGGCGAACGGCGTGAGACGGTTCTCGCGGCTGTTCTCGGACCAGGTGAAGGACGACCCCGACGCCGTGACGACCGACCCGAACACCGGGCTCGCGATGACGTTCGCCCACGGGAGCGGCGTCTCCTCGGCCCCCTCGAGGACGATGACGTACTCCCGCCCGGCATCGCCGAAGCCCCCGGTGCCGTTCCAGAGCGCGAGCGGCGGCACCTCGGGCGGCGCGCCGTGCTCGGACGCCAAGCCGCGCCGCGCAGGCGGGGCGAGCGCGAGCGCTGCAGGCTCCGCCGGCGGGGGCGCGTGGCGCTCGAGCTGCTGCGCGAGCGATCCGGCTCCTCCCAGGAGGATCGCGCGTGCCACCGACGAGAGCAGGAGGCGCTCCGCCTCGCTCATCCGGTCTCCGCGCAGGAGGTACGCGCCGCCCGGCTTGTGCTTCCACGTCCGCCCGGGCCCCTCGTCGAGGAGCGCCGCGAGCCGCGCGTGCATCTCGTCGAGGTAGCTCACCGGGTGCTCGTTCAGGAGCACCACGTCCGCGCGGAGTCCCTTGAGGCGCCAGTACTCCTGGGCCTGGAGGACCTGGCGGACGAGCGGGAGATCCGCCTCCGAGACGATCCGCACGAGCAGGACCGGGAGGTCGCCGGAGACGCCGTGTCCCCAGAGCCCCTCCTGGCCGAGCTCGTTCCGGGCGAGGATCTCCGGCCCCGGCCGCAGCGACGCGTCGGCGTAGAGCACGCGCGAGGCGAGGCGCTCGAAGAGGAGGGCCTCCTCGCTCGAGATGCCGAGGTGGTGGAGCCTGCTGCGCGCGTGCGCGAACGCGAGCGCGAACGTCCGCGCTGCGGCGGTCGGGTCGTGGTAGCGCTGCGCCAGCGCGAGCGCCGTCTCCCGGCTCGTCGCCATCCCGGTCGCGAACGACAGCCTCACCACGCCGCCGGGCGCGAGCCGCACGCGCTGCCGCAGGCTCACGATGGGATCGAGCAGGATGCCGGTCGTGCCGGAGAGCGCGCGGCCGTCGAGCGCCTGCGGATCCTCCGGGTCGCGACCGCGGCCGAGGAAGCGCTCGCGGTCGCTCTCCCACTCCACGGGTCCCTGCGTCCGGCCCTCCTGGCCGATGACGTGCACCGCGAAGACCTCGGCGTCGTCCGGGGCGCGGCGCCGCCGCCGGCAGACGAGCGCGTTGCACTCCGGGACGTACTCCGACTCGACGAAGAGCTTGCCGAAGGCGGGGTGGGCGAGGTCGTCGGCGGTCGGCGCGAGGACGATCTCGGCGTAGCTCGTCACCTCGAGCTCGCGAGGGCGGTCGCCGAGGTTCGTCACCTCGAGCCGGCGCACCTCGACGTCGTCCTCGGGCGAGACCGCGACGTCGAGCCGGGTCGCGAGGTCATCGTCCCTCCGCTGGAACGTCGCCTTGTCGATCGTGAACGTGACGACGTCGTCCCCGCCGGCCCGCGCGGTCGGCTGGTGCGTCGCGGACCACACCCGACCGCTCCGGACGTCGCGGAGGTAGAGGTACTGGCCTCCGAGGTCGCGCGTCGCGTCCCGGCGCCATCGCGTCACGGCGCGCTCGCCGCAGAAGCTCGCGCCGCCACCCGCGTTCGTGACGACGGCGGTGTAGCTGCCGTTCGAGAGGAACTGCGCGTGCGGGAACGTGGTGTCCGGCGAGCGGAAGCGGCGGGCAGCCGCCGGCGGCACCGGCGTGGCGACGCGCGCCGTCTCGTCCGGACGGGGCAGGATGACCGCGGCCTGGCGCGGCACGCGCTCCTGGAGGAGCAGCTCCGTCGCCTGCACGCGGCGATCGGCGTGGAAGCGCTCCACCATGCGGTTCCCCTGGAGCGCCCCCGCGATGGCCGCGAGCGTCATCCCCTGGTGGTGGGCGAGGTAAGTCCGGACGATGGTGCCCGAAGGGCGGGCGCGCGCCGGGGCCGCGTCGGACTCCTCCGGATGCCGTGGCGTGTAGTCCACCGCGTCGAAGTAGCCGTACGCGCCGAGGAGGCCTTCGCGCTCGAGGCGGCGAAGGTTCTCCGCCGCCGCGGTGGGGTGGACGAGCGCGGCGAGCGCGGTCGCGTAGGGCGCGACCACGAGCTCGTCGGCGAGGCCCCGCTTCAGGCCGAGCCCCGGGACGCCGAACGCCTTGTACTGGTAGTTGCCGTGGTGATCGACGAGGTCGTAGGCGGACTCGGAGATCCCCCACGGCGCTCCGCGCGTCGCCGCGTAGTCCCGCTGCCGCCGCACCGCCATCCGACAGCTCTCGTCGAGCAGGGTCTCGGGGAAGCTGCGCATGAGGAGCAGCGGCATCAGGTACTCGAACATCGTCGCGCTCCAGGACAGGAGCGTCGGGCTGCCGTGCACGCTCGTCACCGCGCGGCCCAGATGGAACCAGTGCTTCTCCGGCAGATCGCCCTTCGCGATCGCGATGAAGCTCGCGAGGCGGGCCTCCGAGGCGAGGAGATCGTAGTGGGCGGGATCGAGCCGACCGGGCCCCTCCGCGTCCGCGGCGCGGTAGCCGATCGCGAGCAGGTTCCGGCGCGGGTCGTAGAGGAAGCCGAAGCTCATGCCGTCGGCGAAGGCCGCCGCGCGCTGCGCGAGGCTCTCCAGCCGCTGCAGCGCATCGCTCGGGCCCGCCTCGCGCGGGGCGGGGCCGCGCCCGAGCGCGCGCAGCCCCTCGGACACCGCGATGAGCGCGCCGGCGAGGTTGCCGCTGTCCACCGTCGAGACGTAGCGGGGCGGAAGCGGCGCGAGCGTCTTCGTGTCGTACCAGTTGAAGAGATGCCCCTCGAGCCGCTCCAGGCCTTCCATGGTCGTGAGGGTGGAGTCGATCCGCTCGATGAGCTCGCCGGTGGGGATGATGCCGAGATCGTGCGCGGCGAGGGTGGAGAGGAGCCCCATGCCGATGTTCGTGGGCGAGGTGCGGTGCGCGATCCGCTCGGGCAACTCCTGGAAGTTGTCCGCGGGCAGGTGGTGATCATCCGGCCCCATGAACGCCTCGAAGTACTTCCAGGTCGTGCGCGCGACGCCGAGGAGGAAGCGCCGGTCCTCCTCGCCGAGCCCGAGGTCCCGGTCTCCGATCGGCTGCGAGAGCCGGTGCGCGACGAACGGCGCGACCGCCCACAGGACGAGCAGCGGCGCGGCCGCGAGGAGCGCCTCCGGCCGCCACACCGCCACGAGGACCACGCTCGCGAGCGCGATCGCGGGACTCGCCGCCATGGCGACGAGGAACGATCGCCTTCCGAGCCCGGTCCCCCGCGCGGCGCTCGCGGCGGCGGTCTCCCACTCGAGCAGGCCACGCCGCGTGATCGCGAGGCGGACCAGCGTGACGGCGATGGCGTGCACCATCTCGTAGGCCTGGTTCGCGAGGAAGGTGACCTGGAGCAGGACCCGCGCCGCCGTGGCCGCCCCGTCCTCGTACAGCCCGCGCACGAACGCCCGCATCGGCTGGTGCCGCCTCGGTCCGCCGAGGGCCTCGAGCGCGAGCGGGAAGAGCGGGAACGCGAGGGACGTCACGACGGCGGCGGTCCAGAGCACGGCGCTGCCCGGGAGCACGGTCCACGCCGCGAGGAAGAGGACGAGCGTCGCGGGCGCGAGCAGCGCACGCCGCAGGTTGTCGAAGATCTTCCAGCGCGCGATGAGCGGGAGGCGGTTCCGGGCCAGGCCCTGCGTCGTCCGCACGAACGGCAGGAGCCAGCCGAGGATCTGCCAGTCACCGCGCGTCCAGCGGTGCTGGCGGCGCGCGTGGGCGAGGACGCTCGAGGGGTAGTCGTCGACGACCTCGACGTCCGTCACGAGCCCGGTGCGGGCGTGGAGGCCCTCGAAGAGATCGTGAGAGAGGAGGGTGTTGTCCGGGACGCGCCCCGCGAGCGCCGCCGTGAAGGCGTCCACGTCGTAGAGCCCCTTGCCCGTGAAGCTGCCCTCGCCGAAGAGGTCCTGGTAGGTGTCCGAGACCGCGGTCGTGTACGGGTCCAGGCCAGTGTGGCCGGCGAAGATCCGGGCGAAGCGCGAGCCGGCCGCGCTCGAGGTCGTGACGCTGACGCGCGGCTGCAGGATCCCGTAGCCCTCGGTGACGCGGCCGGAGCGGGGGTCGAGCACGGGGCGGTTGAGCGGGTGCGCGATGACGCCGACGAGCTTCTTCGCGCCGTCCCGGGGGAGGCGCGTGTCCGAGTCGAGCGTGATGCAGTAGCGCACGCTGGGCAACACGCCGACGTCGCCGACCTGCACGTCGTAGCTCGTGTCGGTCATGCCGCGGAGGAGGCGGTTCAGCTCCTCGAGCTTTCCACGCTTCCGCTCCCAGCCCATCCACACGTCCTCTGCCGGGTTCCACTGGCGCGTGCGGTGGAAGAGGAAGAACCGATCGTTCTTCCCCTCGCCCAGCCGGGCGTTCAAAGCCTCGATCCCGCTCCGGGCGGCGTCGAGGATGGCGGCGTCCCCGGGCGCGTCGCGGCCCGCGGCGTCGGTGAAGTCCCCGAGGATCGCGAAGTGCACGCGGGGATCGAGGTTCCCGAGCGCGAGGACCTCGAGGTGCTCGAGCTGCCGCTCGACGCCCTCGACGCACGTGAGCAGCGTCGGGACGACCACGAGCGTGCGGGCGTCCTCGGGGATCCCCGCGGTGAGGTCGAGGCGGGGGAGCCGTCGGGGCGGAGCGAAGCGCGTGGCGAGGCGCTGGACGAGCGCGATGGCCACGTCGCTCGCGGGCAGGACGAGGAGCAGCGCCACCCCGAGCTGCGCCCAGGTCGAGCCGCCCGCGTGCCGCGCGTACGCGGCGCCGGCGAGGGCGAGCGCCGCCGTCGCGAGCGCGATGGCGCCGAGGTACGCCGCGGTCGCGTGCGCGAACGCGAGCCGCCGCAGGGACTTTCGCGGACCGGGCCGCCAGGCCACGTCGGCCTCGAGCTCGCGGCGTCCCTTCCCGATGAGGTGGTACCCGACGTGCGCGGCGCGCGCGCCGGGACCCTCGACCTCGGCGGCCTCCCGCGCGCTCTCGACCGCGCGCAGCGCGACGCGAACCTCGGCCTCCGCGGTGCCCCCGGCGAGCTCCTCGACCGCCTGCCGGTAGCGATCGCGGGAGAGGAACTCCATCCGCGCGTGGACGCCGGCGGGATCCCGCTGCAGCACCCGCTCCACCAGGCTGACGCTCTCGACGAACTCGGTCCAGTCGAGGGTGGAGCAGAGCCGCAGGCTCGTGATGACGTTCGCGACGGACACCTGGGCGACGGCCTCGCGCTGGTGCTCGCTCCGGATGGCCTCCTCCGCGGTCTGTCGGTCGAAGGCGAGGTGTGCGTCGAGATCGCTCCGGACGGCGGAGAGGCGCGGCCCGTACTCGCGCAGGCGCTGGAGGAGCTGCACGACGAACGCGGGGTGGAGGACGCGCGGCAGCGGCGGCGCGGAGCCCTTCCCCTCGGTCTCGAAGCGCGCCACGTACGCGTCCGCCAGGCGGCGGGCCGCGCGGGCGACGAGCGTCTCGTCCGCGAGCCGGCGAAGGTTCTCGACGAGCGCCAGCTTCAGCATGCTCGGCCAGGCCCAGAGCTCGCCGAGGGTGAGCGGCGCGACCGTCTGGAACGCATCGAGCCAGCGCTGAAGCTGGGCGCGATCGAGGCGGCTGTCGCTGTGGCGGATGAGCTCGACCGCGAGCGCGTAGACGCGGGCGCTCCCTGCCTGCTCGCGGGCGGCGAGCTTGGGCAGCTCGCGGTAGTAGCGCCGCGGGAGGTTCTGCCGGACGTCGCGGATCTCGGACGCGACGAGGTGATAGTTGTCGAGGAGCCACTCGGCGGCGGGGGTCACGAACTCGGCGCGGCGCACGTCGTCGGCGAGCGAGCGGTAACCCTCCCGCAGGACCCGGACGTTGTCCTCGAAGCGCGGCAAGACGGTCCGCGCCGAACGGCCCGACGGGTCCACCGTGAAGCGCGCGGCGAGCGAACGGGCGCGCTCGTCGAGGCGCTCGAGGCTGAGCAGCTCGTCGCGGAACGGCAGCAGCGGAGCGGCGAACGCGCCGCCGCGAGACCTGCGGAAGAACGACGACTCGAACCTGAACGAGACCAACAGCGCCCCTCCCGACCGGCAGCGGCGCGTCATCGGGACGATGCGGCGGGGCTGATGACATCAGTTTAACGTGAAGGACGCGGCGGCGCCCCTGCGAGATTCGCTCCAGCGCATCCGGAACAGCGCACGAGGGTTGCCCCGTCCGGGGAAGAGCGTGCGGTGGCGAAACCCCTACGGCCCCTGCGTGAGCAGGGGGCTGCCGTCGTCGTGCCGAGAACGACGGGCGCGGAAGGCGCTGCTCGCTTCCTTTTTCGGAAGCGATGCGCTGCTCGCGTCCAGCTTCGAGAGCGAGGCATCGATGCGCGGGAGCACGACCTCTTCGGTGTAACGGATGAGGCTCTCGCCGACGATCGCGAACATCACCGCGCGCGGCAATGCGGCCGTGCCGCGGCGCAGCGCGTGCGCCATGAGCCTCCAGAAGAGCTGCCTGCGACGGCCGCGGATGCCGAGGTGCCAGATCGCCCGGCCCAGCGTCCCGAGAGATCCGTTGCTGATGCTGTGCGCGACGGCGCGGCGCGGCTGCGGCGCCTGGTCCAGGTGGAGCGCGCAGCGCCGATAATAGGCGGCGGGCGAATACAGCGACGCGAGGAGGCGACGGTACCCGGCGAGCAGCACCCGCTCGTCGAGCGCGGGCACGAAGTTCGGACGTTCGAACGAGTCGCCGGACGGCACGCCTCGCAGGCGACCCTCCTGCTCGAGGCGCCGCCACAGCCGCGTTCCCGGAAGGGCGATCAGCAGGTTCACCATGGCCCGCGGGATCGGCAGGCCCGAGATGAACGCGAGCTGCCGATCGAACATGTCCGGGCCATCGGTGTCGAAGCCGATGATGAACCCGGCGTAAACCTCGAGCCCCGCCCGTGTCAGCTCCTCGACGGCCTGCTCCTGCGGCATGTGCAGGTTCTGCGTCTTTCCCGCCTGCGCAAGCGCCGTGCGAGAGGGTGTCTCCAGACCGAGGAAGACCTGCCCGAATCCCGCGTCGACCATGGCGGTCACGAGCTCGGGATGCATCGCCAGGTCGACGGACGCCTCGGTGCAGAACGCGAACGGAAAGCCGTTCCGCTCCTGCCACGCTCTCAGCGCGGGGAGCAGGCGCGCGATTGCGCGCCGGTTCCCGGCGAAGTTGTCATCCACGAAGAAGAGCGTGCCGCGGGCCCCCAGCGCGCGCAGGGCGTCGAGCTCGGCGAGGACCTGATCCGGCGATTTGACCCTGGGTACGCGACCGAAGATCTCGATGATGTCGCAGAACTCGCACCGGTAAGGGCAGCCGCGCGAGAACTGAAGCGCGTGGCTGCCGTAGCGGGAGAGGTCGAGCAGATCGAAGCGCGGCACGCGAGCGAGGCACAGGTCGGGGCGATCGTCACCTTCGGGCGACAGCAGGCGCGGCGAATTGGGCGCGGGCGACTCGAGCACGCGCACGAGCAGGTCGAGCCTCCCCTCCGCCTCTCCGCAGAACACGTGGTCGGCCTCCACGAAGAGCTCGGGCGCGCTGCTCACGGCGGCGCCGCCCACCACCGTGCGACGGCCCATGGCGCGCGCGCGGCGGAGGACCTCCCGCACCGAGGGCGCCTGCACCAGCAGGCCAGAGACGAGCACGGCATCGGCCCACGCCAGATCGGCGTCGTCGAGCGGGCCGACGTTGAGGTCGCGGAGGCGCAGCTCCCAGCCGTCCGGCAAGAGCGCGGCGAGCGTCGCGATGGCCAGCGGGGGAAAGGTGGAGTCCTTCCGGATGATCGGCAGGGCGTGCTCGAAGCTCCAGTAGGTTTCCGGGCTGCGGGCTTGGACGAGGAGGGCGCGCACGGATCGATCGTAGACGAGCCAAGCCATGCGTCCGTCAGGCCACGCGGGTCGAGAGAGGGGACGGCCCCTGGAGGGCGAGCCCTTGGTGGAGGGGACTTCCACGCGGGTCTCAGGGGTAGCCCCTGCCGTAGCGCCGTGCACCGTCCTCTGAACGCGCACAGGCGGCGCGCGGGGCGTCCACCGCTCCAAGTCCTGGTACGCGGGTGAGACAGAAGATCCAGCGGCGCGGCACGCGGACGCATATACATCCACCCAGCAGTCGCCCCTCACCCGCATCTCGCTCGCGCCGTGGCGGCTCCCGGAGCCAGCACATGGCGACGACTCACGCTCAGCGCGATGGCGCGAGCTCGGCTGCGCTCGTCGCCGAGGACGGCACACAGAAGAACGCGACGGTGCTCACCCCGGACGACCTCGCTCGGCTGCTCGACCTGTCTCGAGCGCTCGCCGTCGCCTGCGAGCACGCGGACATCGCCGTCATCGCGGCCGAACGAGCGGGCGCGCTCACCGGCGCGTCCCTCACGCAGGTGATGGAGCTGCGCGATGACGCCACGCTCGCGTTGATCGCCGAGGCGACGGGAGCTGTGGCGACACGTCGCGACGAGGAAGAGGCTTCGGTCGGCTCAACGGGGCCAGAGCAGCATGCCGCCCGTGGCGGCGCGCCGCTCTGGATCAGCTCGCTCGCGGAAGCACCGCAGCATTATCCGGGCATCGCGTTCGACGCGCTCACCGGGGGACCCTTCGGGGCGTCGTGGGCGTTTCTGCCTCTCCTCGCGGACGATGAGACGAACGGAGTCCTGACGCTCGTGTTCGACGCAGAGCAGGAGTTCGATCCGCACGCGCGCGCATTTCTTGGCGAGGTCGCGGCAGCATGCGGAAACGCGCTCGCACGAGGGAGCCTCTTCACCCAGGAGCGCGTACGCGCGAACGCTTCGGAGAAGGCGCTCGCTGCCTGCGGGCTCCGGCAGCGCCGCAGCGACAAGCAGTTCGCGGATCGCACTCACCTGTACGAGCGGGAGCGCTTCGCGCGAGCGCGCGCCGAGGCGGAGGCGGTGACCGCGGTGCACGCGGCGGACGATCTCGAGCGGGTCCAGCCTTTCACCACCGCGCTGTTCGGTGCGGAGACCGCGAAGGACGTCGCGGCTGCGCTCGCGGACTTCGGTCCTGACGCATTCGGCGCCCTCGGCGTCGAGTTGACGCCGCGAGAGGTCGCTGGCGAGGGTCCAGACGGAGCGGGGACTCAGCGCGCCCAGGCGGAGGTGGCACGACTCGAAGAGCCGCTCTGGCTCGATCCGAAGGAGCTGGCCGTGCGCTTTCCGGAGACCTCCGCGGCGTTGCTCGCCCGCGGCGCCGGCGCCTGGCTGGGAGTCCCTGTTCCGGACGAGGACCGCGCCCACGCGGTGCTCTCGATCGCGTTTCCGAAAGAGCGCGCGTTCACGCCAGGCGACCGAATGCGCCTCCTCCTCCTCGCGAGCGAGAGCGCGTCGGTGCTGGCGCGATGCGCCGCGCGCGAGGTCGCCATGGCCCAGGCGGACACCGCGAAGCCTGCGAGCGCGTTCGTGGTGCAGTACGAGGAGGATGGCGTCACGGGGCCGGTGACGCGCGTGCTGGGGGTCTTCTCCTCCGAGACGACCGCGCGCGAGGCACTGCGCGAGCTCGACCTCGCGCGTTCCCTCGTGTGTCACGCGTCGATCACCTCGTGGAGCCTCGACGTGACCCGTCCGCTGACCTCGGTCGAGATCGACCTGCCGGGGTGACGGCGCGCACGCCGCGGCGGGGACCACTCCGCAGCGGAGCTCAATTCCCGGGCGCGAAGCAGGCGTCGTCAGCGCGGGCGCGCGACGTCGCGACGCCGCGCAGCTCGTCCATGAGCGCCTTGACGGGCACGACGGCCTCGACCCGATAGGCGTTGCTGCCGACGGTGTAGAGCGGCTCCTCGTCCTCCGGGTTGTAGCCCGCCGAGCTGAGCAGCCCGTTGCAGATGCAGAAGTAGTGAGCGCCGTCTTCCTTCGCGAGGCAGCGATTGAACTTGCCGTCGCCGTCCTTCAGCAGCACGTACCCCTTGTTGCAGGCCGGCTTGCGCCTCCCCTCCAGCGTGGCGCGGAACATCGGCGACTGCTTCAGGACCCTGAACGGCAGGCCGCACGGCGACCCGGGATCGCGGGTCACCAGGATGTCGTCCTGGGTCGCGTTCACGACCGCCTGCTTGTAGGCGTCGTCGGCGGTGCTCTCCTCCGTCGCGAGGAAGCGCGTCCCCATCTGCACCCCGTCGGCGCCTTGCCGGAGGATGCTGACGATGTCCTCGTGCGTGAAGATGCCGCCGGCGGCGATCACCGGGAAGTCACCGTGCCGGAGCGCCATGTCCTTCACGGGCGGGAGCAGGGCCTCGAGCGTATTCGAGGGCAGGCCGATCTCGTCGAACTTGAAGCCGAGGTGGCCGCCCGCAAGCGGGCCCTCGAGCACGACGGCGTCCGGGCGGTAGCCGAGCTTCTCCCACTTCTTGATGATGATCTCGAGGGCGCGAGCCGAGGAGACGATCGGGATGAGGGCGGTGTCGCGCGGCGCCTGGATGGCGGGCAGCGACGTCGGCAGACCGGCGCCCGAGATGATGGCGTCCGCGCCGGCGTCGATGGCGCCCCGGACCGAGTCGGCGAAGTCGCGCTGCAGGGCGACCATGATGTTGATGCCCGCGAGGCCGCCCTGGGACTTGGACGCGGCGATCTCCTCGCGCACCGCCTCGTACGTGCCGACCTTCCTGCCCAGCCGCTTCGAGACCACCCGATCGATGGCCGCGCTCGACACGACGCCGAGCCCGCCCTCGCGGGCGACCGCGCCGGCGAGGGGGTGAAGCGATACGCCGACGCCCATGCCCCCCTGCACGATGGGCACGTTGAGCTTCTTGCCCTTCACGAAGAGTGGCGGGAGGGCGGGCCGGGATCCCGGGCGAGGCTTCGTCCCCGGGGTTGCGTCTTCGATTCGCATGTCCGCTCCGTGCTGGTGAGGCGAGTCGATGCCGCGGCGGCTCGGAGCGCCCGGCGCAGGCCGGAGCGCCGCGGCGCGTACGGGTTACTGTCCAGTAGGTTACCATACCGTAACAAGGGCACCCCGCCTGGCGCAAGAGGCCCACCGACGGGGGCAGCGTCCAGGCGCCGTTACGATTGAGTAGGTTACTTAGTGGTAATACGATCCTCCCATGTCTGAACGGGGTCGACGACTCACCGCGGCGGCCCGTCGCGCCCAGCTCATCGACGTGGGGCGCGCGGTGTTCGCGAAGCGCGGGTACGAGGCGACGTCGGTCGAGGAGATCGCGGAGCACGCGAAGATCTCCAAACCCATCATCTATGAGCACTTCGGGGGCAAGGAGGGGCTCTACGCGGTCGTGGTCGATCGCGAGATGGAGTACGTGGTGCGCCGGATCGCCGAGGCCATCGGAACGGGCTCGCCACGTCAGCGCGTCGAGCGCTCGGCGCTGGCGTTCCTCACCTACGTGAGGGACCACCCCGACGGATTCGCCGTCCTGGCGCACGGTGCGCCCGCCGCCTCGGCGACGGGTGGCATGTCGAGCCTCCTCAACGACGTGGCGGAGCGCGTCGGCGACATCTTCACCGCGACGTTCAAGGACGCGGGGTACGACCCGAAGGCCGCGCCCATCTACGCGCACGCGCTCATCGGGATGGTGACGTCGGTCGGCCAGTGGTGGACCGAGACCCGCGAGCCCAGCGTCGACGAGGTCGCGAACCACCTCGCGGCGCTCGCATGGATGGGCCTGCGTCACCTGCCCAAGAAGCCGACGCTGGCCGTGAGGACGTGAGTCGGGGTCGACGACTTCGTGGTCAACCGCGAGGTCGCGCGCCTGCTCCGCGGCGCTGCGCGCTTGCACGTCTTCCGAGAAGGAGCGCGAGGTGACGCCCTGACGGCGGCGACCTCCGTCAGGAGACGCGCCTGCTGCGACGGACGGTCACGAGCTCGGCGATGACGACCTGCGCTGCCGCGGCGAGCGGCACCGCGACCACGGCCCCCACCACGCCCATGAACTCCACCAGGAACAGGATGGCGAGGAGGGTCACGAGCGGGTTCACGTGCGCCGTGCGGCGGTAGATGAAGGGCGCGAGGACGTTCCCCTCCAGCTGTCCGTAGATCACGAAGTAGATCGCGGCCGCCAGCGCGGTCCATGCGCCGCCGGTGACGAGCGCGAAGAGCGTGATGACCGTGCCGACCACGAGCGGGCCCGCATACGGGACGAGGCTCGAGGTGCCGCTCAGGATGCCGAGTGGAAGGAAGAACGGCACCCGGGCGATGACAAGGAACGTCGTCGTGAGGACCGCGTTGATGGCGCAGATCCCGAGCAGGCCGCCGAGGTAGCCGCCCACCGAGCGGTAGACCTTCGCCGCCATGCGCTCGTAGCGCTCGCGATGGACGGGGGTCAGCTCCGCGAGGAGCGCCGTCACGAGATCGCGCCCGAACACCAGCATGAAGATGGCGAGGAAGAGGAAGGCGAGGAGCCCTCCGAACGCGGTCACCGCGCCGCCGATCGCGGAGAGGAGCGGGTTCACCGCGCCGACCGCGGCGGGGCCGGACTCGCGCAGCCGCTCCTGCAGGTGCAGCCCGGCGTCGAGGCGCAGGAACCAGGGGGTGTGCTGCACCTTCTCCCACAGGGCTGGCAGCTCGAGGGCGAGCGCCCTCCCTTGGTGCACCATCGGTGGAACCAGGAGGAACCCCAGCCCGACGAGGAGCGCCGTCACCACGAGCATCACGGCGGCGATCGCCCAGCTCCGGCGCAGGCCCCGGCGCGCCAGCGCGTCGACCGCATGATCCATCGCGACCGCCGCCATCGCGCTGCCGAGGACGAGCGTCAGGGCGACCCGGGTCCTCATCAGGAAGAAGACGAGGCCGACCACCAGGACGACCCCGAAGCAGACGGTGAACACCGTCGTGAGGCTCACCTGGGACCGGGGGTGCTGCGGCTCGGCAGTCGCCATGGCGTGAACCCTGGGGTGTCGCACCTCAGGTCCTCGGAGGTGCGCGGTCACTGCGTGTCATACGCCCTGAGCCTGTGCCGAGCGGAACGAACTTGCTCCGGTCAGCAGGGGCTGGTTCTCGCCGCCCCGAACGTCGTACGCACCAACACGCTCCGCGAGCGCCTCGACTCCGGCCGGGCAGGCCTGCGGTCGCTCTCCTGAGCTGCCCGCCGCTTGCCGTTGCGTGCTGCGCCGGACCGTGAAGCCTCGTCCCCGGCCAGTGCCTTCGGGCTCGACCTCGGCGAAGCCCCCGGCTCGCGGTAGAGATCGCGGCGGAACCGTGCCGAAACGCCGCAGTTGCGGTCCGTTTCGTCCTCGCCCCGTCCTTCGCGTGGCCACCCGTCGCATGCCTGTGCAAGGAGTCGGGCCCGTGCTCATCCGAGTAGGAGACGACGGCGAGGTGAGGCCATGAGCCCGGTGAGTGACGCGTCGAGATGGGTCACGCGGCTGCTGCGCTTCGCAGGGCGAACCCTGCGCGCGTTCTCGCGCAACCGCGGCATCCTGCTCGCCGGCGGGGTTGGGTACAACGCGCTGCTCTCGCTCGTGCCCTTCCTGACGCTGGTGGTGGCCGCGCTCTCGATCGTGTTCGACGAGGCTCGCATCATCGACATCCTGCGCCCGGAGCTCACGGCCCTCGTCCCTCAGCACGCGGACGCCGTTCTGCAGGCTGCGCGGACGTTCCTCGAGACCGAGGCGCCGACCCGCGCGCTCAGCGTGGTGAGCATGCTCTTCTTCAGCTCGATCGCGTTTCGAATGCTGGAGCAGGCAGTCGCCGCGATCTTCCACTCGTCGAGCCGCGCCGCGCACCGGAGCTTCTGGGTCTCGGCCCTGCTTCCCTATCTGTTCATGCTGGTGCTGATGGTCGCGCTCCTGGGCGTCACCGTGCTCACGGCCGCCGTCGACGCCCTCGGCGAGCACCACCTGCGGATGTTCGGCCTGCAGCGCCCGCTCGCGTCCGGGATCAAGCTGCTCCTGCGGGCGTCGGGGTTCCTGGGGCTGGTCGCCGTCTTCGCCGGCATCTACCGCGTGTTGCCGGTGGTCAGGATCTCGGCTCGGCGCGCGTTCGTCGGAGGCCTGGCCGCGGCGGCGCTATGGCGGCTCACCGCGCTGTTCGTGGTCTACTTCTTCACCAACCTCTCGATGGTCAACGTGCTCTACGGATCGCTCGCGACCGTCGTCGTCGTTCTGGTCTCGCTCGAGATCGTCTTCGTCATCCTGCTCCTCGGCGCGCAGGTCATCGCCGAGCTCGAGGCCAGCTCCGCCGCGGGAATGCGCTGGTACGAGAAAGCGGGCGAGGAGACGGGGCGGGCCGGCGCCCGCCGCTGACGACGGCGACGCACCTCACTCGAGAGCCCGGTCATTTGCGTCAGGGTGGCGAGGCTTTTCGGTGCGACCTAGAAGCTGAAGAACTCGCCCGGTATTCCCTTCCCGGCGAGCAAGTCCCTCAGCCGGCTCACGGCGCAACCATCGTCTCGGTACAGCTGCTCGAGCAATGCGAGGACGAGGGCGTCCTTGTGCTCGCGGCGGACCGTCAGGAAGTACTCGAGATCGCTGCTGCCGAGGAGCTCCTTCGGCCCCTGCCCGACGTCCTGGCCGGACAGGACGAGATCGCCCTTGTCATCGATAGCTGCGTCGACATGGATCGCGGTCGGTCCTTGAACACGCACCAGTTCGAGCTTCTTCGTTGAGTCGGGATCGTTCAACACCGTTGAGCCTCCTGTGCGGGATGTCAGAACCAGCCCTCCGCGAAGAACGCGAGCAACGCTGCAATGGTCCGCTTCGACGCCGGGTCGCCGCAGCAGTTCCGGACGCTCCCCCACGCGCGGCCGTCCAGGCGCAGCGTTCCGTCGTCCTCGATGGCGCCCATGGCCCGGCCGCCCCGGCGCACCGTGCCGTCCCGCTCCACGCGACCGATGAACCTCCCGGAAGCGCGGATCGTCCCGTCGTCCTCGACGTCCCCGACGCTCCTCCCGTCGCGTTGCACCGTTCCGTCCGGCTGGATGCGCCCGACGCCGCGACCGTTCACGCGAACCGTGCCGTCGTCCTCGATGGTCGCCCAGGCGCGGCCGCCAACGCGAACGTCGAGCTCGGCGCGAGCGGCGACGGGGGCCGCTGCGGAGGCGAAGACGGCGAGGAGGAGTGCTTTGCCTGCTGCCATGGAACAAGCATACCCGAGCGACGGACACGGCCGAGTCGACGAACACGGTGCCGCTAACGTTCGCGGCGGTTTGGGTTCGCTACGACGCTCTTCCGCCTGATTGCACTGTCGGCCAGCACCGTTTGACTCGCTCCCGCCTTCTGGCACCCTGTCCCGGTGCCGCCCCCGCGCCTGAATCCCGCCGAAGCGCCGCGCCCCGCCAAGTCCGAAGCAGAGCGAACCGTCTGGAAGGCGTTGAAGAACGGGCTGCCGTCCGGCTGGACCGCCTGGCACTCGCTCCGCATCCGCGACGGCAGGAACTACCTGGGAGAGGGGGACTTCGTCCTCGCTCATCCGCAGCGGGGGTTCCTGATCCTGGAGGTGAAGGGCGGCCGCATCGAGCAGCGCGACGGGCGCTGGTTCACGAATGGGATCCCGTTCGACACGACTCCCCTCGATCAGGCACACGGGTTCATGCACAAGCTCGAGCAGCGCCTGAAGGACTGGAAGTGCTATCCGCCAGCATTCGGCGCCGCGCTGGCTCTGCCGGACACCGACTTCGACGAGCAACCGCAGGAAGACGTGCTGCGCGGCGTCGTCCTGGGACGGATGCAGCTGCGCTGGCTCGGGGAGGCGCTCCCCGGCGTCGTCGAGCGCGCCCTGCCGCCGCCGCAGCCGGGCACGTCCGGCTGGATGGACCGGCTCCACCAGCTATGGGGCGAGACGTGGGTGCCGGCGCTCTCGCTCGGCACCCGGCTCCGCTCCCTGGGCGAGCGGCAATTCGCGCTGGACGAGGTCCAGCTCTCCACGCTCGAGGGCCTCCTCGAGAACGATCGGGTCCTCGTCCGCGGCGGCGCCGGCTCCGGCAAGACGCTCCTCGCCGTCGAGGCGGCGCGGCGCCACGCGGGGGAGGGAAAGCGCGTGCTGCTGCTGTGCTTCACGCAGCCATTGCGCAAATGGCTCGAGGTGCGGTTCGCGGGGAGCGGCGTGGAGGTCCAGACGGTGAGCGGGCTCGCGAAGTCGATCGCCGACGCGGCGGACGGTCCGGACCGGCAGGGAGATCTCACCGCGAACGAGTACTGGCAGGCGACCTACGAGCGCGCGGCGGATCTCTGCGAGGCGCGCTGGGACGCCGTCGTCGTCGACGAGGGACAGGACCTCACCTTCGAGGCCTGGTACCTCGTCCGCGGGCTCGCCGAGGGCGCGCGGCTGTGGGCCTTCCACGATCCCGGCCAGGGATTCTGGCCCGATCGTGCGCCGGTCCCCGACCTGTTCGCGACGACGTTCCGGCTGACGCGCGGTCAGCGCTGCCCTGCGGGCATCGGCGCGCTCGCAGCGCTCTATGCCGGGGAGAAGGGGGACGAGAAGGCGATCGCGGCGGCCGTGCAGGATCGCACGCTCGCGCTCGTCGAGTGCCCCGACGCCGCGAGGACGGCAGACCGGGTGGGGGAGGAGATCGATCGCCTGCTCTCGCAGGGGCTCACGCTCGCGGACATCGGCGTGGTGTCCTTGCGCGGGCAGACCGCGGCCGATGCCATCCACCAGCGCGAGCGCATCGGGCGACACGCATTCGTGCACGCGGACGATCCGGACATGGAGAACCGACTCGTCGCCGACACCTTCCTGCGCTGGAAGGGGCTCGAGCGTCCCGCCATCGTGGTGGCTGACGTGGACCCGAGCGTGAAGCGGTTCGGGACGCGGATGCACATCGCGCTCACGCGCGGGCTGGTCGCAGCGCGGATCGTCGCGGCTCCGCCGGGTCAGGGCCGCTGGCCGGGGCTCGGGTGAACGCCCCCAAGCGATCTCCACTTCGCGCTTCGTCCTGAGCTTCTCTGTCGCTCGCCCGCTGCCCCGAGGCGCGGTTCCCCGGAGCAGCGGGCAAACGGTTCATCAGCGACGGTAGACGATCGCGCTCAACGGCGTCTGGTGGGCCCGTCGTCGACCTCCACCGGCTCGATCGGCATCACGTCCGCGCCGATGCCCCGGCCTCGGTCCGGCGTGGCGCGGCGCGCGGCGGACGCGATGCGGAACGGGTCCGCCCTCGTCGCGTCCACCTGGTAGCCCAGATCGCCGAGCGACATCACCGTGGTCCGGCTCAAGGCCTGGGCTCCGCTCACGAGCCAGCCGATCATGAGCTCTTCCCCGAACACGCTCATGCGCCAGTGCGAGTCGGCCGTGCCCGCACCCCCGAGGCTCTCCACCGGGACCGGAAAGCCGGAATAGTTCCAGCCGCCTTCGTCGACGAAGCCGCTTTGCGCACCGGCGCCTACGAAGAAGGGATTGCTCGTCCCGGCGCTGGCGAGCAGGCGCACGTAGGGGTCCTGCCACATGGTGCCGAACCCGAGCACGTGGAGCAGTTCGTGCGTCATCACCGTCCGGATCTCGTCTTCCGTCATGGTCTGCAGGTCGTCTGAATCGAGCTGCAGGATTCCCATCACGGGCAGACGATTCGACGTCCGGATGAAGCAGGGGCCGGCCTGGGCCAGGATTCCTCCCCATCCATCGACGGGGGCGATCTCCACGAGCACGAGAAGGTCGTCGATGGTCTCGGCCATCCCGACGTTCCCGCAGTAGTAGAGCGGGGCCGTGCTCAACCAGATGTTGCTGAGTTCCCCCCGGACGACCTGCTCCACGCGGACTCGTGCGCGGTCGAGCAGCGCGAACAGCGCGTCGTTCACCGGCGACAGGAGGCGCATGCGAACGTCGTATCTCTCCCCGGGATCGCGGAAAGTGGCGCGGAACGCTGCGCTGTCGCTCCCCGTCACGTCGCGAAGCTTCCCGGCGACCTCCTGGGCGCCCGACGCTCCCAGGACCCAGCCGGCGGCGCGCGCGACCCCATCCGCATCGCTCACCTGCGCTCCGCCGAGGACCCTCCCGCCGCCCGACACCACTCCGAACTGCACTGGAGCGCCGGGGACGGTGTTGCCGTCGAGGTCCATCACGAGGACAGCAGGTGGGGCCTCCACTCCCTGGCTGGCACCAGCCGACTGATCCACGGTCGACGCGGCAGCGACGCTGGCCGCCGGACCCGGAGCGACGGTGACCGCGAGCGTCGCGGCGGTGAGGTTCGGAGAGGAGAACGCCAGCTGGCGAGCTCCGGTCGCGCGGCCCGTTAGCATCAAGTCCGGGAACTCGACGCGTCCCGCCGCATCCGTGAGCTGCGTGGTCGTGCCCTCGAGCGATCCGCCGCCCACGAGCGAGACCGTGATGGGCAGTCCTGCGGCCGGGGTGGAGGTGCCGGACGCGTTCACGAGCGCGACGACCGGCGCCGGGCTGAGCACCACCCGGACCTGCGCCGCCGAGAGCGAGGTGGTCACCGTCACGGCGACGGGGGCAGGGCTGGCGGTCGCCTCGAACGCGACCGCGGCGGACACCCCGTCCACGCGCGCCTCGAGGCGCTGCGGGCCTGCGTTCCCCAAAACCCAGCGCTGAACGCGCGCGACACCATCGTCCCCCGTTGCGGTGGCCGCACCCGATACGCTGCCGGCGCCAGCGATGACCGCGAACGTGACGGCCGCGCCGGGGACGCGGTTCCCGCCGCTGTCGCGCACCTCGATCGACGGCGCCACGGCGACCTCCGTCAGCTCCAGTGCGGTCTGGTGTGTGCCCGATACCGCCTGCGCCGCCACCGCGACGCCCGGCGTGAGCTGCAGGCCACTCTCGGCGACGCCGAGCCCTGGGGAGGAGAACTCCAGCGCGAGAGGCCCCGCACGGCCCACGAGCGAGAGCCCCGGAAACCGCGCCACGCCCTCGACGTCGGTCGTGGCGCTGGCGGTTCCACGCAGCGTTGCTTCGCCACCCACGATCGCAATGGAGACGGTAACCCCGCGGCGCCGCACCGCAGACCCGGTGGCGGCCACGAGGCGGACGGCGGGAGCGGGCTCGAGCGGCGCGCCGTTCGAGACGGAGGCGGGCAGCGCCGAGACCAGCTTCACGGCGGCCGGCGCTTCCGGGGCGGCCTTCTTCGAGCTGCACGCCCACAGCGCGGCGCAGACAGCGAGCGTGGACGAGATGCGAACGAGCTTCATCGAGTTCCCCCAGGGACGAGATGATCGAGCTGCTTGGCGTGCGAGCGCACAAGCTGCGCCCGCGTTCCGGCGAGCGAGCCTGACAGGCGACGTTCACCATGCGGCGCACGATGCGCCAGCGACGGACACGTTCCGGGTTCGCTCACCGTGTCGTGGAGACGCGGTACGGCGCAGCCTTGCAGGAAAGCGCGCTCGAAGGTCGAGCGGTGCAGCGGTACAGCCCGTTGCTTCACGCGTGAGGAAACGTGCGAGCCATGCTGTCGCCGTCGCGAAACGCGAAGGGCAATCGATGAGAGTGAAGGCGCGCGCGCGCACTGCGCGCACCACGCCCGCCCACTCGGTCAGCGTCTGGGCTGACCTCGTCAGCAAGGCGCGGCCCTGCACCACGGGTGGGTCACGCGGGCCTCGGATTCGCGATATCGCACATCGAAAATCTGGCAGCCCGCGCGGGCGCACCGGGCGCGCAAGCGACCGATAATCGGTCCACTCGCCGCGGGCACGCCTGGTGCTGACGTGACCCGTCCGATCGCACGCCTCCGGGGATCCGCCCTGGCGCGATGTGGTCAGGAGGCGAGACCGCGGCACACGTCCCCACGCCGCGCCCGCCGCGTTCTCATCCGGACGCGGCGCGCGCGGCGCCCCTTTACGGCGCGGCGCGGCCTCCGCAGCGGAGGTCGGCGCCGCCGAGATCGGAGACGCAATGCAGATGAACCGGATTCTCAACTCGCTCGCCGTCGGCGCGCTCGTCGCAGGTTTGACGACCAGTGGATGCGATGGCGGTGGCAGCAGCTCCGCGCCCGCCGCAGACGCGCAGGTCACCGCGGCCGTCCGCGCGGCCGCGAAGGAGCTGTCACCCGGGGTCGCGCCCGAGCGGGCGGTGAAGACGTTCATGGACGTCCTGAACGAGCTGCGCACGATCCCGGCGCTCGCCCCGCTCTTCGAGAACTACCGGGTCCCGAGGCCCGTGGCGATCGAGGGTGACCACGGGAGCACCGGACTCGTGCCGCTGCTCAGCGTCATCAAGGTCACCCGCGACCGCGAGGGGAACGTGGCGGTCACCAACCGCGAGACGGGCGGGCTGATCTTCTCGGCACCTCTCACGGACCTCGCCTCCGGCGTGTTCCACGCGGAAAACCTTCCGGCGGCGGTGACGCCTCCGACGGCGTGCACGTATACCTACTCGGACTGGAGCGCCTGCCAGCCGGACGGGACGCAGACTCGGACGGTGATCTCCTCCGGCCCCGATGGCTGTACGGGTACGCCCGTCCTCACGCAGTCGTGCACGTACGGCCAGCCCCCGGTGACCTGCTCGAGCTTCACCTACTCGGACTGGGATGCGTGCCAGCCCGACGGGACGCAGACGCGCACGGTGTTGACGTCCTCGCCCGAGGGCTGCACCGGCGGTAGCCCGGAGCTCTCGCAGCCGTGCACCTACACCCCCCCGGCGACCTGCACGAGCTTCACTTACTCGGACTGGAGCGCCTGCCAGTCCGACGGGACGCAGACGCGCACGGTGCTGACGTCCTCGCCCGAGGATTGCACCGGCGGTAGCCCGGAGCTCTCGCAGGCCTGCACGTACACGCCGCCCGCCGTCGAGTGCGGCTCCTTCACCTACTCGGACTGGAGCGCCTGCCAGCCGGACGGCACGCAGACGCGGACCGTGCTCACCTCGTCGCCGGACGGCTGCACCGGCGGCACACCCATCGTCCAGCAGGCATGCACGTACACGCCCCCGATCGACGGCGCCGCGCTGTACGGCCAGTCCTGCGCCAGCTGCCACGGGCCGCTCGAGACGAGCAACCTGAAGGGCAAGGGCATCACCGTCCAGACGATCAAGGACAGGAACATGACGTTCGGCCTGACGGACGAGCAGCTGCAGGCGATCGTCAGCGTGATCGGTCCTTAATCAGCGGCGGAGCCGCGCGAGGCGGTCCGGGTCGCTCCACGAGCGGCCCGGATCGCCCGCGCCTTCCCGGCTCGACGAGCCTTCGTAAATCGGCATGGCCGGCAACGCCGCGAACCGTCGCTACGCGAGCCGCATGTCCGTGCCCGGCGTAGAAACAGACGCATGGGCGGACCGAGCCGGGAGTCATACCTCGCCGGGATGAATTGGTGCGCTCGCAGGACTGCGGGAGGTGTCGTGGACGACGGAGGGACGAGGACGCGTGACGCATTCCGTGGGTGCCTGCTCGGCGGCGCCGTCGGCGACGCGCTGGGCGCGCCGGTCGAGTTCATGAAGCTCGAGGAGATCCGAAACCGCTTCGGTAGCGCAGGCGTCACGGGGCTCGAGCCGGCGTACGGCCGGCGCGGAGCGATCACGGACGACACGCAGATGACCCTCTTCACGGCGGAGGCGCTCATCCGCGCCCTGCATCGCTTCGAAGGGCGCGGCATCGTGTCCATCTCGGACGTCGCACGCGGCGCGTACCTGCGCTGGCTGTCCACGCAAGGCGAGCCCGCGCGCACCTTCGGCGATCCCGGATGGCTCGTGGGCGTCCCCGAGCTGCACTCGCTCCGCGCGCCCGGGAACACCTGCATGGCGGCGCTCCGGAGCGGCGGCAGCGGTACGCCCGAGCATCCAATCAACGACAGCAAGGGCTGCGGCGGGGTGATGAGGGTCGCGCCCGTCGGCCTCGCTCGGGCGCATGATCCATTTCGTATTGGTTCCGAGGTCGCGGCCCTGACGCACGGACATCCCTCGGGCCACCTCGCGGCTGGGTGTCTCGCGCTCGTCGTGAGCGAGGTGAGCGACGGCGCGGAGCTGCGCGACGCGTGCCGTGGCGCGCTGGGTCGCCTGGAGAAGGAGCGCGGGCACGAGGAGACCACCGCGGCGGTCGAGGGCGCGCTCGAGCTCGCCGCGGAGGAGGACCCATCGCCGGAGGCGGTCGAGTCACTCGGCGCGGGTTGGGTCGCCGAGGAGGCGCTCGCGATCGGGCTCTACTGCGCGCTCGTCGCGAAGGACTTCGCGCACGGGGTGCTGCTCGCGGTGAATCACGGAGGCGACAGCGACAGCACCGGGTCGATCGCTGGCAACCTGCTCGGGCTCCTCGTCGGCGAGCGCGGCATCCCGGGACAGTGGCTCGAGGAGCTCGAGCTTCGCGACGTGATCACGACCATCGCCGACGATCTGTGGAGACACTTCGGCCCCGAAGCGCAGGGCGACTGCGTCGACGACCTCGACCGCTACCCGCCCAATTAGCCGCTCGAGCTCGATTACGCCGGAACATCAGGCGTACAGCCGCTGCAACGCCTCCACCCGCTCGCGCAGCTGGGCGACGACGTCGTCGGGCGCCTCGATGGTGGCCTTGCCGCCGTACCCGAGCACCACCCCGAGCAGGAAGTTCCCCGGCGTCACCTTCGTCGTCACGCTGACGCTGCCGTCGTCGCTCGCCCTCGCTCGCGTGCCGTAACGCTCGCGCGCGAGCTGCGCGGCGGTGTCGCGATAGCGGACGGTCACCTCGCGCTCGGCGCCCGACTGGAAGTAGAGGCTCTTCCCGTAGCGCGCCAGCGGCGGACCCTGGTGCTCGCCGAAGACGCGGGTGCCGAGCTCCACCGAGACGATCCGGTCGAGCCGGAAGAGGTGCTCCTCGCCCTTGGCGACGTGCCAGGCGGCGAGGTACCAGTGGCCCTCGCGGTGGAATACGAGCCGGGGCTCGACCACGCGCTTCGCCGCCACGCCGTCTCCGACGGAGCGGTACTCGATCGTCGTCTCCACGCGCTTGTCGATGGCCTCGCGCAGCGCGCCGGCCCACGGGCCGGGCGTGTCGAGCTGAAGGTCGAGGCCGGCGACGAGCCGGTCCGCCTCGGCGCGCAAGACCTCTGGGGTCGCCTTGCGGAGCTTGCGCGCGACCTCCTTCACCGAACGCCCGCCGTCCTTCTCGAACGGCGCCAGCGCGGCGAGCAGGACGGCACCCTCGGCTAGCGAGAAGGCGGTGGGCCTGCCGAAGCCGCTCGCATAGGTGACGTGAACCGCGCCGTCCTCCACGTACACGTCGATGACGTCCTCGGCCTCATCGGGAGCGGCCCAGAGCTCGGAGAGCGCCTCTACGTCGGCCACGACCTCCTTCTCGCTGCGCGCGCCGGTGAGCTCCACCGCCCGCGAGAGGGGAAGCCCCTTGCCGCTCCGCGCAGCCTTTGCCGCCGCAGGGAGCAGGAGGAGGAGGCGCCGGATGCGCCGCAGGTCGTAGGGGCGGGTCACGGCGCCCTCCGCGCGACGCTCGCGTGCACTGCGGAGAGGATCTCCCGGGCCATGGCTCTTCCTTCGTCCGGGGCGACGAGCTCGGCCTCGGGCCCCCACGCCAGGGCCTGCCGGACGAGGCCGCGGAGGTTCCGGACGTCGAGCCGGGCCACCCGCGCGCCGTCCTCGGCGGTGGAGACCCTCGCGGAGGGGAGGAGCTGGCGCGCGATGCGCGCGAGCGAGCCGCGGAGACGGACCGTCGCCTCTACTGGCGGGTGCACGTCGTAGTCCCAGATCTCCTGGCGCGACCAGCGGCGGATGTCGAAGTCGGGCGGGATGGCGTAATCGCCGTTCTTCACGTCCCGGGTGTTCAGCTTCAGTGCGCGCACGCGCGAGAGGTAGAAGATCCGGACGCCCTTCCGCAGGTGGCACCAGCCGACGAAGATCCACTCGCCGCGGCGGCGCGCCCAGCCGTAGACGTCCACCTCGCGCTCGACCACCTCGCCCGTAAACGGCCGCCAGTAGGAGAGGGCGATCCGCTTCCGCCGCTCCCAGGCGTCCACGAGCCTGTCGAGGGTCTGCTGCTTCACCGTCTCGCCCTGGACGACGAGGTCCTGGGCCGCGGACGCGCGCGGCGGCAGGCCTCGAGCGCCCACCACGAGCTTGCGGACCGCGCTCTCCAGCTCGTCGCGGAGGGGGTGGTTCGAGAAGCGGAGCGCGCCGACGGCTGCCGTCCAGACCGCCGCTGCTTCCTCCTGCGTGAGCTCGATGGGAGGCAGCGCGGAGGCGTGCGCGTCGATGGAGTAGCCGAGCTGGGTCTTGTATTTGACGTCGCTCACGTCCTGGATCTCGAGATTGAACCCGAGGTCGCGGAGCGCATCCTTGTCGCGGGAAAACTTCTTCTCGGCGCCGGCGGATTTTGGATCGCCGTAGTCGTCCGGGAACGCCTCGAAGATCTGGGCGCGGGTGACAGGTCCCGACTGCGAGAGGATCCAGGACGCGAGGCCGATGAGGCGTGCCTCGGTGCTGCTCGACTTCGCTCTGCGACGGGCGGTCGGCATGGGCGAGGCCGAGTGTATCTCACCGCACGCTCCGAGCGAGTCGGCGATGGCCGCCACGACGGCCGGCCGCGAGGTCCGCACGCGGTACCGCCAGCCGCGGCGCGAGTCGCGCTCGACCCGGGCAGTCGGCAACAGCGCCGGCACGACGCGGGCGAGGCGTCCATCGACGCGGAGCACGAGCTCGTGCGGAGGGCCGAGATCCGGGCCGAGCAGGTGTCGCGTCGAGAAGTCGAGCGCATCGAAGCCGGAGGGCGGGGGCCCCGCGCGTCGAGGCGTGACCTGTACGCGCCTGATTCGCGCGAGATCGAGGAGGCGCAGTGACTGGCGGTCCCGAGACCAGGTCGCGACGATCCACCTCGGCGGCTCGAACGCCAGGGCGACGACGTCCAGCGTCCGCTCGGACACCGATTGCTCGGTGTCCACGAAGCGGACCCGCACCGTCCGCGAGGCCACCGCCGCGCGGGCGAGCGCCCGGAGCGAACGTGCCGCTCGCGGATCGAGGCGCGCCACGGGTCACGCGTCCAGCTGGTCCGCCGAGCGGGCCGGCTCGGAGTACGCGCGTGCGGCGTTCAGGAGCGCGCCGATGGAGCGCTGGATGACGGGCAGCGTCGGGAGCCTCTCGAGGAACGCCTCCACGTGGAAGTGGACGCTGCGCTCCGCCGGATGGACCGTGACCTTCACGGCCTTGTAGTCCGCGTTGAGGTCGTTCGCGCGGCTCATCGCGCCCGCCATGTCGGCGACGCCATCTCCGAGGTCGTAGCCGAACGCGAGGTGGAAGAACGTCTCGTCGTCCTCGTCCACGAAGAGGAGGAAGCCGGTGCCCTCCGACTTGAACCTGATGACCGATTGGTTGTTCTCAGTCCGGACCGCCTTCGGTCGGTAGCCCTCCTCGGCGAGCAGATCGAGGTAGTGCTTCGCAACCGGCTTCACCATCGATTTCCTGGCCATGAATTCCCCCGATTCGAGACGAAGGAATCATCCATGCGCGACGGACATCTCCGCAGCGCCGATCAGCACGCCGCGCCCCGCGGAGGGGCAATTGCGAACGGCACGCCGGACGACGCGATCGCGGCGGCCTGCGCCTCGCACGTGGCGGCGAGCATCGCGTTGCCCATGGTCCGCGCGAGCGAGGCCTTGTGGAGCCACGCGTCGCGCGAGACGGGCGAGAGCAGCGTGACAGCGTCGAGCAGCGTCATCGCCTCGCCGCCTTGCCGGCGTGCGCGAGGTGGCTCGCCATGGCCAGATGCGACGGCACGTCGGCCTCGCCGGCGTCCTGGAGCAGCGCGTAGAGGCGTGGCGTGGAGGGATCGTCGGGCGTGCGCGCCGGGTCGGCGAGGGCAGCCCGCAGCCGGTTCGCGATGACGTCGAAGGAGTGCTGGCACGCCGGGTTCATCGGGTCGCCCTTCACCGCTTCGCAGGCCGCCTCGAACGCCGTCTCGGCCTCACCCAGGTTGTCCAGCGCCACTGCGAGCCCCCAGGCCAGGTAAGACGAGCGGACGCCGAGCTTCGCCGTCCGCGCCCGCAGCGCCGTGAATGCCTCCCGCGCGTCCGCCCATTGCTGATCGTCGAGCAGCCGCCCAGCGCGCTGGCTGTCCCAGACCGCGTCCCGGATCCTCAGGTCAGGAAAGGTCCTCATTCGTCGTCCTCCCAGGCGAAATCCTGCCAGAGGGACGGACACGTTCGACGCGCGGGGCAGCCGATCCGGAGAGCGCGGACCGTGCGTGTCCGTCCGCCTCCTAATGTCGCCGGGCATGAAGACCACCGCCCAGCTCACGTACGAGAAGGTCCGCTTCGACGAGGCGAAGGACGTCCACCTCGTCGTCTCCCTCGCTGCGCCGCACCTCGACGCGGCGGCACCCCGTCCGCCGGTCTGCGTGATCCCGGTGCTCGACGTCTCGGGGTCCATGGCCGGCGAGAAGCTCCACTTCGCGAAGCAGTCCGTGATGAAGCTCGTGGACCACCTCGCGCCCGGCGATTTCTGCGGGGTGGTGGTGTTCTCGACCGAGGTCGAGACGCTCGCCCCGCCCGCCGAGATGACCCAGGCGCACAAGGACGAGCTGAAGGCGCTCGTCGGCCGGCTCGCGCCGCGCCACAACACGAACCTGGGCGGCGGCATGCTCGGCGGGCTCGACCACGCCAGGGTGACGAAGCTGCCCGAGGGAATGCTCGTCCGCGTCATCCTCTTCACGGATGGGCTCGCGAACGAGGGGCCGGCGAAGTCGCACGAGGCGCTCATGCGGCTCCTCGAGGAGAACCTCGGCGGCGCGACGCTGTCGGCGTTCGGCTATGGCGACGACGCCGACCAGGAGCTGCTCCGCGACCTGTCGACGAAGGGGAAGGGGAACTACGCCTACGTTCAGGGCCCGGAGGACGCGCTCACCGCCTTCGCGCGCGAGCTCGGCGGGCTCCTCTCGACCTACGCGCAGGCGATCGAGGTGCGCGTGACGCCGGCCGATGGCGTCGCGCTCACGGACGTGGTGAGCGACGTGGACGCGCGCGAGGAGGGCGGGAGCGTCGTGCTCCGCGTCCCGGACCTGCTTGCGGACGAGGTTCGGAACCTCGTGCTCGGCGTGCGGCTCGCGCCGCGGGCCGTCGCAATCGACGCACCGGTCGCCGTGGCCGACGTGGAAGTCTCATTGGAGCGGCTCGACGCCGGCCGCCCGGTGAGGGAGCGCTCCATCGCGCACGCGAACGTGCGGTTCGTCGGTCGGGCGGATGCGCAGGCCGCTCCGACCCCGAGCGTGGACGAGGTGGTCGCGGTCGCGCAGCTCGTCCGGGCGCAGATCGAGGCAGAGGAGGCTGCGGGGCGGGGCGAGTTCGCGCACGCGCACCAGGTGATGGTGCTGTTCCAGGAGGCGGTGGCCTCCCGCGGCCACGGCGCGGTCGCGGCCGCAGCCGGAAAGGTCGCGGACCGTGTCGGTGACGCCGGCGCTTTCCACGGCAGCCGCGCGTACCGCGCCAGCATCCGGAGGGGCGGGACGCGGAACGTGACGACGCTCTTTCAGGGAGAGGCGTTCGACGACCTGCGCTCGATGGGCCAGGGGAAGACGACCGCGGCGCAGGACCGAATGGCGGACTCGTTCGGCGCGAGGCACGCGCCGCCGAAGCGCAGCTCGGCCGCGAGCACGGGCCGCCGGCTCGAGCGGAGGCGGTCGAAGCGCTGGTGAAGTGATGTGGTGGGGGGGAACCGTGCAGCCCGGCGCGTCGCGGGGGGCGGCGCGCCGGGCTCCGGTGTCTCGCGAAGACGGCCTAGCGGCGCAGCGTCCACGCGCGCGTATCCGCCGGCGGCTCCACGCTGCACGCCGAGGGCGCGAGCGGCTTACAGCGCTACCTGCGCCATCTCTCCGCGAATAGGTAGGTGGACGAACGCCGCCCTCAACGGCTTCTTGAGGGCGTCCGCGAGCACGCGCGCGTACCAGCCGAGCTGCGGCGCGTACTCCTCCACGAGCCTTCGGTCCCGCTCCCGCTCGCTCCCAGGGAACGACTTGTGGTCCACCAGCACGAATCCATCGGGCAGCTCGAGGAACAGGTCCACGTCCCCGACGACGAGGCGCGGCGTGACACCGCCGAGCCGGGCGCGGACGGGCCACTCGCGATACCAGGTGGCGCCGGGGTAGCGCGCGTCGAGCCAGGTGTGGAGGGCGTCCGAGGCGGAGAGGAGCGTATCGGGCGCCACGGCCCCGACCACCCGGAACGCCTTCAGGATGCGCGTCGCCATGGTGAGGCGCGCCTCCTGGGCTCCGCCCTGGTCGGCGGCGAGGAACGCGTGGATCGCGTCGCCCGCCGGTCCCGCCTGCTCCGGGGACGCGGCGAGGGCGTGCCGGCCCCCGAGCCGCTCCACCTGGACGACTCGCGGCGTTCCCGCGAGCGGCTCCGCGGACGGATTGAGCCGCTCGCGCGGGCGCTCCGCGCGCAGCGCCGGCGCGTACCACCTGACGGCGCTGCGCGCAGGCGCGGGCGTGGCGGGCGGCAGGCCCGATGGCGTCCGCAAGCGGCAGCACCACTCCTGCTGACCGACGGCGATCTTCGCGGCCTCTCCTGTGTCCTCGAACGGCGTCGCGAGGAGCGGCTCGCTGTTCGCGCCGATGAGCAGGTCGAGCGCCGCCGTGGCCGCACCGCTCTTCTCGGTGCAGCGCGCCACGAGGACAAGCAGGTCGCGCGGGCGCGTGAAGCCGACGTAGAGGAGCCGCAGCCGCTCGCGCCGATCCGCCTCCGTCGCGCGTCTCGCCTCGGCGGTCTCGAGGGCGCGGTCGAGCAGCGCGAGCCCCTTGCTCATCTTTCCGTACGGCCAGGGCCAGTACCGGACCCAGCGGCCCTCGAGCGGGCGCGCGAAGTCGAACCGCGGCGCGGGCTCGACGGCGACCTCGAACACGCCGCGCTCCCGGCTGAAGTCGAGGTGCGACAGCACCACGACGGGCCACTCGAGCCCCTTCGCCTTGTGCCAGGTGAGGACGGTGACGGCGTCGTCGGAGCTCGCCGCGGCCTGCTTGCCTGCGTCGTCTTCGGCGTCGAGCGCCGCGAGGTGGGCAACGAGGCCGAGCATGGTCGCCGCGCTGCGCTGCGCCTCACACAGCTGCTCGTACGCGGCGGCCTCGGCGCGGAGCGCCTCGAGGTTCGCGACACGCTGGGCCGGCTCGGGCCAGGAGCGGACGAGCTCGGCGACGCCCGCAGTGCGGAGCGCGAGGTCCAGGGCCTGCGCGGGCGAGAGCCGCTCGGCGGCGGCGACTGCATTGCGCAGCCCCACGACGCGATCGTCGTCCTCGAAGGCGAGGGGCGCCGGGGGCCGGCGCTCCCCCTTCCTCTCGGCGGTGTCGACGGCGGCGCGCCAGCTCGCGATCTCGAGGAGCCGGCGCGAGAGCCAGCCGTCCGGGTCGGACGACGCGGCGCCGCCCAGCCAGGCGACCTGGAGCGCGGCGACGCCGTCGCGCGGATCCGCGAGGAGCGCGAGTGCCGCGCGGGCGAGGACGCCCTCGGGGGTGAGCGTCACGCCCGCGAGCGAAACCTTGGCCGGAATGCCGCGGGCACGGAGCGCGGCGGCGATCTGCTGGCACCGGAGGTTCGAGCGGGCGAGGATCGCGACGTCGCGGTAGGACGCCGGGCGGACCGCCTCCACCTCGGCGGTCCCGCGCTCGCGGACGAGCGGCGGGCTGGCCAGGAGGTCGGCCACCCCGGCGCCGAGGGCGTCCGGCTCGGACGCCTTCACGTTCTTCCCGTTCCGCTCGACCTTCTCGGGCGTCCAGCGCCAGCACTCGAACGAGCCCTGCTCGCGGAGCTTCGGATGGTCGGGCTTCGCGGCGACGATCCGGACCTGGTCGTCGGGAAACCCGTGGGGCGCGAGGGCGCGGGCGAACAGCTCCGAGGTCATCGCGACGAGGTCGGGGCGCGAGCGCCACGACGACGCGAGGATGTCGGGCGTGCGGCCGCCGAGGGCCGCCTCGGTCGCCGCGGTCATCAGCTCGGGGTCGGTACCCTGGAACGCGAAGATCGCCTGCTTCCGGTCGCCGACCCAGATCGACCGGCGAGCGAGCCGGGCGAGGGCGCTCACGACGGCGAGCTGGAGTGGAGACGTGTCCTGGAACTCGTCCACGAGGACGAGGTCGAGGCGGTCACGAAGCGCCTCCAGGACCGCTGGCCGCTCCAGCACCTCTCGGGCGCGCGCGAGCATGTCCCCGAAGTCCACGACGCCCGCGGCGGCCTTCTCGGAGACGAACGTCCCCAGCGTCTCCCCCGCGAGCGCGAAGAGCTGGGCCTGCATCTCGAGGACATCGTCGTGGAACCCGGCGCTGGCGTGGTGCTCGTACGCGAGGTCGACGTACTCGCCGGACCAGGTCCGGAGCTTCTTCTTGTCCACCTGCTGCGCGAGCTGGAATTGGCTCTTCCATGGAGGCATGAGGCCGCGATCGAGGTCGGCGACCAGCCGTCGAGCGGCGGCGGCGCGCTTCTTCGACTCCGCCTCGCCCGTCTCGCGGGCGAGCTCCTCGAGCTTCGCGTGGAGCGGCGGCAGCGTCCGATTCAGCTTCTCGAGATATATCGCGCCATCGAGGGTGGGCTTCCCGAGCAGCGCCTCGAGGCCCGCGCGACTCGCCGCCGCCGAGCGCTCCAGGGCCGCGCGCTCCATGCCGTTCGCGCGGGCCGCGTCCACGATCTTCAGGAGGATCTCCTTCCAGTCCTCGATCTCGAGCCGCCGCGCGAGCTCGTTGAGCGGGCCCTCCCGTCCGGCGAGCACGGACGCCAGTGCGACGTCGAACAGCCGCTGGCGCTCGGGCTCCGGGATCGGCTCGAGCCAGGGAGAGAGCCCCGCCTCGAGGGCGAACTCGCGCAGAAGCCGCTGGCAGACCGAGTGGATCGTCCCGATGTAGCCGTCGCGGATCCGGGCGGCGAGCTCGGGCCGCCCGGCCTTCATCAGCGACTCGCGGATCCGGCTCTCCAGCTCGCTCGCGGCCTTCACGGTGTAGGTGATGGCGACGACGCCCTCGGGGCGAGCCGTTCCCTCGAGGAGCGCCTTGGTGAGGTCGCCGGTCAGGCGGTGGGTCTTCCCCGTCCCGGCGCTCGCGCTGATGACGTCGATCTTCACGGCGTGGCCTCCTCGTCCTTCGGCGGGGGCGGCACGCACACCGGCTTGTAGTCGCAGTAGCGGCACGGCGGCGGGCGTCGCGCCAAGGAGTCCTCATCTGGCGGCGGCCCCGCGGCGGCGCCGACCGCCGCCGCCCAGTCCAGCCCCTCCCGCATCGACGGAACGAGCCCCGCCGCGAGCACCTTCTGCCAGTAGCGGAAGCCGTCCTCCGAACCCTTCAGCGTCGCCTCCGTCCCCGGGCCATCCACGATTGTCGCGCCCGGGAAGGCCTTCGCGTCCGTCGTGAGGAGCTGCCCGTCCTCGAGGACGAAGAAGCCAGCCGCGGGAAGCTTCCTGCCGCGCTTCCCGAGGAGCGACGCGTAGAGCGCAATCTGGAGCGCCTGACCTTGCTCGAGCTCCTCCTGGCGGTAGCGGAGCCCCGAGAGCTTGAGGTCCAGGATCGCCTCGACCCCGTCCCTCTCGACGACGAGGTCGACGAAGCCGGAGGCGGGGAGGCCCGCGAAGATGCCGTTCACCTCGCGCTCCGCATCCACCGGCCTCCACCCGGTGCGCTTCAGGAACTCGAGGAGCGACGCGGCGGCCGTGGCGATGAGGGTGCGTGCGCGGTCGAGCTCGACCTCGCCACCGCGCCGGACGAGCCGGGCCGCCTCGAGACCCACCCGCGCGTCGAACGCCTTCCGGGCCCAGGCGCGTGCGTCCTCGGCGGTCGCCGCGGCGAAGTCGAGCTTCTCATCCCCGCACAGCATGTCCTGCAGCACGCGGTGCGCGAAGTCGCCGAGGAGCCGGTTGCCGTCCGGGAGGTTCACGCCCTCGCCAGGCTTGAGCTGGGCTTGGTACCGGAGCGCCCACTTGAAAGGGCATCCCAGGAACGCCTCGAGGGAGGTGGACGACAGCGTCCCGGTCGGCACGAGGGTCTGAGGCGGGACCTTCCAGGCCGGGCGCTGCGTCATGATGCTCGCCGGGGCGACCTCGACGGTAGCTGCCCTCCAGCTCGCGTCCCCGGCTCCGGCGAGGACGTGCTCGGACGCGACGGTGCACCGGCGCAGTGCGCCGTCTGCGACACGAGACGACAGTTCGTCGAGGAACGGGTGCGCGCCGGCCAGGTCGGCCCCCGCGAGCCGCCAGCGGACGAGGATCGCGCGCTCGCGCGCGCCGAGGATCGGGCGGCGCCAGCCCTCGGCCTCGAGCGCGCGCTGCTCGCCCGGATCCGGGAGGGCGACCCCGGCGCGCCGGAGCGTTTCGCGCTCCACCCCGGTCCACGGGTCCGGCGCAGGCCCGAGGTCCGCGTCGGGGACAAACCCCCACCACACGGTTTCGGCGCAGGGCGCGGTCACGCCTGCAGGGTGGGGCACCATCGCCGGCCGACCGCTCTCGCCACCGAAGTCGGCAACCTCCGAGCCGCTTCCCACCGCGAGTCCGTGGAGCTGCATGAGCGACTGCTGCGACAGCCGTTCGCCGGGCGGGCGGGCCACGAGGAGCTGCTCCAGCGTCCGTGCGACGGCGGCGGCGTGGCTCCAGAGCGTAGAGTCGTCGACGGTGTCGGAGCCGGGCTCCGCGTTGCCGCGGTCGAGCGCGCCCCGCACGCGGCCACCCGCCCAGGCCGCGACGCTCGAGCAGAGGGCCGCCGCGGCGGGCGCCGGAATGCCGGCGACCGGGCAGTGAAGCTCGCCGCCGAACCAGTCGTCGATCCGCTCGCGGAGCGCAGCGCCGGCGGCGTCCGCCACGGACGCGTCCTTCCGCTCCGCGGCGGCCCGCGCCGTCTCCGCCGCGACCGCTTTCTCGACCGCGTGGCGCCACGCCGGCGAGCCGACCCCGGGCATCTGGCCGAGCGCCTCGAGCAGCGCGCGCTGGGCGTGGCGCGGGAGCGGGCCGCCCGGCAGCAGCAGCAGCTCGGCGGCACGGAAGGGATCCTGGGGCGCGAAGGCGAGGGCGAGCCGGAGCGGGAGCACCTGGAGGTGCGGCCGCAGGTGAGAAGCGCTCGGGACGCCAAGCGTGGGGAGGCCCTGCCGCGCCAGCGCCGCATCGAGGGTGGCGGGCTGGGTGGGCACGACGAAGGTGGCCTGCTGCAGCGCCCGCGTCCGGGCGAGCGCCGCGGTCAGCTCGGCGGCCTCGAGCGGCGTATCGGCCTCGAGGAGGAGGAAGGTGCCGTCGCCCTGGAGCGCGGGCCGCTCCGAGCGCCCATCGAGCAGGGCGCGCTGCACGGTTCCGAGGTCGGTGTCGGCCGGCGCCCGCGCGAGGGCCGCGCCCGCGTCCACGACCGTCGCCCCCGCGCCCTCGAGCGCGTCGAGGAGCCGCCGGAACAGTGGCGGGAAGGCGCGGCGCGACGCGCAGAGCTCGATCCGGACCGGGAACGGGAGCTTGCCGTCGGCGACGACGCCGGTGGTCAGGTCCGCGATGACGTCCGGCAGGCCCGCCGGAAGTGGCGGCCCGAGCTGCTCGAGCGCCGCGAGATCGGCGAGCCGCGCGCTCCCGTCGAGCGCACCGCCGTCCCAGCCGAAGAGTCGGAGGGCGTCGCGCAGGCCGAGCAGGTAGCGGGCGACCCCGAACGGATCCTGCCTGCGGGACGATGAGTAGGATCGGGAGCCGCTGTCGTCGTGCGCGTCGAGCCGGAGGCCGTAGGAGGCGAGCCGCTCCGGCGCGGTCGCGATCTCCGCCGGGACTCCGACGATGCGCCCGAGCCGGCGCACGAGGCCGAGTGGGCCGACCGGCTCGAACCCGGCGCGCGCCTCGCCTTCGGCGAGAAGGTGACGCCAGGCTGTGCCGCCGTCATGGGCGGAGAGGAGCAGGGTCAGCATGCGTGAGGTCCCCGTGCGGCGGAGTGGACATCATACGGGAGGCACGGACGCGCGCGCGACCCACCGCTCCTCGAGCCGCTTCGCGTCCTGTGTGCCCGTCATGCATGATGACCCTCTTGAGCGTGAGGGGCGGCCTTGCGCGCTTTCCGCCGACCAGGCTCGCCGGCTGCGGGAGGAAAGCCTCGTGCGCTTCAACGTCTTCGCCGCCCTGCCCGCTACCGCTCCGCCCGTTTGCGTACGCCTCGACCGGCGGGTCGTTCTCGGCGCCTAGGGACTGCCGGCGGCCCAGCGCGGGCGGGCGGCCGTCTCGTGCGCAACACCGCGCTCACATCGCGGCCCTGGCAGTCGCTCAGCACCTGCCCGGTGTGGCCTCTCGTTGACTGGCGGGTCCCCCAAGAGGATTTGAACCTCTCGCTTTCGGATACGTTGAATTACGCCCGCTAAATGGAAGGCGGGCAATCTACACAATCGTGATTATGTGCACCGGAGTTCTCGCGCGGGTGAATGCGAGGGAACTCCGGTGCACGGGTGTGTTTGGACGCGCGGTGGACGCGAAGCGGAGTCGGCATGGTCGGGGCCTTGCGTTCGCGCGGCGTGAAGCAACTGCGCCAACGTCACTCCACATCCCGCCCCGTCAAGAGCTGCTCCAGACGATCGCTCTCTCCCGCCACCGTCCGCAGGTACAGCTGGAACTCCGTCGGCGTCACGCCCGCCTTCGGAACCCAGGCCTCCCCCACCATCCGACCCCGGCGGTCGATCCTGAACCCGACCAGCCGCGACGACCGGTTCCGCTTCCACGCGAACAGGGCAGGGTCCGACATCCGCGCGACCGCCGCCGGATGCGCGACGACTGCGACGAGCCGAAACGACTCCCCCTCTTCGACGATGGATACCCGGTGACTCCGCTCGCCGAGCGCCACGTTCGCGACCCCATTCGCCACGTTCACGTCCTCCGCGCGCGCAAGCTTCGTCCAATCAGCGGTCACGCGCGCCCTCCTTCGCGAGATCGGCACGGAACGTCTCGAGCCTCTCATCCCGGCCCGGGAGCAGCTCCAGCTCCAACAGGTCCGCTCGTTCGACGACCCGGCGCACGAGCTCGGACACCCGCTGTGCGTCATGAGCGCCATCCTCCGGGAGGAGCACGTCGTCCTCGACTGTTAGGGTGTAGCTCGTCTCGTCCTCCGACACGACGGCGCCGACCCGCAAGCGGTGGTACGCAACGAGATCCTGCACGCGCCCGAGCGCGTCGTCCAGTGACACATGTCCCACGGGGCTGACGCAGCGGACGACCCCGCGATCTCGCACCGACTGTAGCAGCAGCGTGAACGGCTGGACGCGAGTCGCGAGTTGCGCGGTTCCCATCAGCACTCCGCGGCTCACCGTGGGTTCCCAGGCGACGGCGACGGCCGGGAGCAGGTCGCGGAGCGAGTCGAACCGCCGCTCCAGCGCCGCCGCCCCTTCCTCGTCGATATCGAGAACGCTGCGGTGCCCGCGCAGGTGGTGCGGCTCGACCCGGAACGCGCTCTGGAGCTTCTGTCTGATCTGCTCGACAGGCCGGCGACTGCGCACGAGTTCCCGCCCGGTGTCGATGGCACGTTCCTCTCGCCCCGCGTTCGTCAATCCCTCGTGCATGAGCCGCATGAATGCGTTCATTCGCTCGAGGACGCGCCGCACCTGGAGGACCTCTACGGTGTCCTCGAGGTGCGGGAAGTAGACCTGGAGCTTCTCGTCGTCGTTGATAGCGGAGACGGCCGAGAGCCGCCGGTCCGTCTGGGACCGCACGCGATCTATCCGTCCGATCCGCTGCTCCATCGACGACGGAGTCCACGAGATGCCGTAGTGGTGGACGGACGAGCAGAAGGTGTGGAGGTCCTCGCCCTCCTGGAGCAGGTCCGTCGTGACCAGCACGAGCGGGTACCCCGGCATCCGGAACTGGCTCACGAGCGTCTTGTTCACCTGGCCCGACATCCCGCCCACAGGCTGCTGCTGCCGGAGCAGCGCGCCGAAGAGCTTCGCGGTCGCCTGGAGCGGGCTCGTGCGCGCGTCGGGCGCGTTCGTGTCGAGCACGAGACCGAAGTTCTCGGACGTGGCCGAGAGCTCGTGGAACGCTCCGAAGGCCGCCGCGCCGGGTAGGGTGGTCCGCTGCCGATCGAGGAGATCCAGGTACACGGTGATCCGGTCCAGGTCGGCCGAACCGCCCTCGTCGTCCCGATCCTGCACGCGCGCGTCCAGGCTTCCGACGCGCTGGATCGCGAGGACGTACAAGTCGATGAACGCGTGGCCGAGACGGGCGGCGGACGCAAGGAGCTGGGCCCGCAGCTGCTCCTCGCGGAACGCATCCCTCCACTCGGACAGGCGAGACGACGGCCAGAGCCGCTCGCGGAGCTCGGGTCGCGCGCGCAGCTCGGTGAAGAAGGTGGGCGTCTCGAGGGTGTCGCCGAGTTCCGGCGCGAGGTCGGCGTGCCGCGTCCACGCTGAAGTCTCGAACCGCTCGTGCCACACGATCCGCGCGCGCTCCCGCAGCTCGCCGTCCGCCGCGTCCTTCAGCCACTCGACGGCCGCGGCCTGGATGGCCTCGAAACGATCGCCCCGCTCCACTCTCTTCGCGCGCGAGAGGAATCGCGTCGATCGCGCCCGCAGCTCGGTCGCGAGCCGCTCGGGCGTGATCTTCAGCGCGCCGGCGAGCCGCGACGCGACCTCACCGGGGCGGCAGTGGAGCAGCGCGGCGACGTGGTTGTCCTCGAAGAACGTCGAGTAGGCCGACGTCTTCTGGATGAAGCGGCGCTGGATGTTCGCTCCGCTGACCACCCCGGACGGTCCCTTCCCCCGGAAGAACCAGGCGAAGAACGTGTCCTGACCGCCCTCGTCGTGCGTCTCCGGCGCGTCCGGATCCTCGACGTCGCTCTTAGTGGACTCCGCTGCACGCCCGATCGAGTCGAGCCTCTCGCGCCGGTACCGCTCGACGATCGACTCGAACCGAGGGAGCGCGTCGGGCGGCAGCTCGCGCCGGAGCCGCTCCAGGACCCACGCGTCGTAGCGCTCGTCGAGCTTGCGCTTCAGCTCCGTCACGGACGCGACGCGCCGGACGAAAACCAGCGCCTTCTCCCCGGTCGTCCACGCGGACGCGAGGCGATCCACGAGCGCGTCCATCTTCGGGTGCGGGAGCTCGCGCCCGAAGCGCTTCCGGTGGTCCCGGGCGATTCGGTTCACGTCGGCAACGTCGATGCCTTCGCGCTCGAGCGCATCCTCGGTCTGGTCGGTATCGTCGAAGTTGGCCCGCTCGTCGTCCGCTCGCTTCACGCGCGTGGTCTCGAGGAAGCTCTCGAACGAGGCGAGCATCCCGACCTGGTAGCTCGACCCGAAGCGCTCGTTCCCGAGGATCTCCGCCACCTTCTTCTGCACGAGCGCCAGGACGAGGCGCTGCCGATCGTCCTGGACGCGGATCGGGTCATCGTGGACCGCCACGCCGCCGCGGCGCCACTCGCGGCGGTAGAGGTTCTTCGTGAGCTCCTCGGCGCCGACCTGGATGGACGTCACGCGCCGTACGAGGAATTGGCGAGCGCACTCCTTCTTCTCCTCCTCGCCCGCCGAGGGATCCCGGAGCACTTCGTACCCCTTCCCCAGCCCGAACACGTGCAGCTGGTTCCAGAGGTGCTCGTACGTCTCCTCGACCGGCGTCGCGGACAGGAAGAGCACGCGCTGCGCGCGGCGCCGGTACTCCGGGAAGAGCGCCGGGTCCGCCTTCCCGCCCGGGTGGCCGAACGTGAGCCCCAGCACGCGGTTGCGGAACGCAACGTTGTCCTTGAAGCCGTGCTTCAGGTTGTGCGCCTCGTCCACGATGACGAGGTCGAACGTTGGCAGCCCGCAGCAGAGCGCCCGGGCGAAATTGTCCTTGAACTCGGACTTGCGGAGGTCGAACACCTCGTCGCGCAGCCACGGCAGGTGCGCGCGCAGGTCGCCCCGGAGCCGCCAGGCCGCATCCGAGCTGGCGCGCTCGCCCTCTCCCGCGAGCGGCAGGCTGAAGCTGGTGAGCCGGAGGAAGAAGTCCCGGTCCGGATCGATCGCCACCTCCCGGACGAAGCCGATCAGGTTCTCGCACGTCACGAGCGGACGGGCGGGGCGCCCGTCCACCGCCTTCACCCGCAGATCGGGATACCGGACGTTGTTCGCGACGAAGTTGCGCAGCTCCTTCGTCCACTTCTGCTGGATGTTCTCCCGCGGTGCGATGACGAGCACGCGAAAGCCCGGGTTGAAGTGGCGGAACAGCGCGAGCGCGCCGAGGGCGACGTACGTCTTCCCCATCCCGACCTCGTCGGCGAGGTAGGCGACGCGCCGCTGCTCGAGCACGTTGTGGAGGGCGACCGCGCCTTCGAGCTGCTCGCGAGCGCGCTGGCCCGGACCGATCTTCGCGGAGAAGTCGAGGAGCGCCTCCGCGGCGGATATGTCGATCACGACTCGACCTCCTCCGCCGGTTTCGCGCGGGCGAGGAACCACTCGTCGAACCAGGGGAGGAACTCACCCATCTCCTTCGGAGACTTTGCCTCGAGCCGCGCTCTCACCTCGCCCACGCGCTGGAGCAATTCGTCGAGCGCCGCGACGTGGGGCCGGTGCGCGCGCCAGAATTCGGGGAACTCGCGCGCGACGGTGCGGCGGAGCTGCTCCGCGCAGAGCAGCAGCACGTATCGATCCACATCGTCGAGCTCGACGTCCGTGGCCAGCAATCGATCGAGGAGGGTTCCGAGGGAGTCGTACTTGCGGCCGAAGAGCAGGTACTCGGCCTGCCGTTCGTTGCGGGCCCCGAGCGCGTCGCGAATCGAGCGCTCGACGCGCGCGAAGCCGTGGAAGAATCCCGCGAAGCGGTCGAAGAGGGTGTCCTCGGCGGCCTCGAGCCGCGCCTGCGCGACGAGCGCCGACCCGTCCTGCGAGAGCGCGAGGGTCGGCGCCCGCGCCTCGATGAACGCGGCCCGCTGCTCGGGCGTGAGCAGCGACCAGTAGCGCAGGATGTCGGCGATCGAGAGCCGGAGGAGCAGCGACGGCTTCGAGCCCATCGCCTCCTCCTGGACGAGGAGGATGCCCGGGCTCGGGCCCTCGCCGTGGATGGTGACGAACGACGAGTCCTGCACGGCGGCGCCGATGGCGCGGGCCAGGTCCGGCGCGCACGGCTTCCATGCACGCGGCGGCCACGGACCGAGCTCGCCCAGGGGCATGCCGCGGGATTCGAGCCGGAGCGTTGGCGACGCGGCGTCCCCGTCCCAGAACGCTTCCGCCGCCCCGGAATCCCAGAAATACCGGACCTGCAGGCGCGTCCCGGACGTCGCGCCGCCCTCGTCCGCGCGCTCGTCCCTCGGCGCAAACTCGCGCGGCGGGCGGGTCTCGGGCTCCAGCCACGACTCGGGGCGCCGTTCGGGCTCGACCTCGACCAGGAACGCCGATTCGACGTTGCCGCCTCGCTGGTGCGCCGCGCGGGTGAGATTGACGGAGCCGACGAGCAGCAGCTCGCTCTTCGGGCTCTGGGTGAAGAACCGGTAAACCTTCGCGTGGACGTACCGGGGCTCCGCGTCGTCGCTCCGGCCCTGGCGCAGCCAGGTCTCTTTCGGGAGCCGCGCCCACGTCGCGCCGAGGGCGTCGACCGCTGCGTACAGCTTCTCGTTGCAAAGGGCCGCACCGGCCTTCGAGCGCGGCAGGAACACGCGGATCTCCTTAGGCTCGAACCGTCGCTTCAGCTCCTCGAGCGGCGCGCAGGAATCCGCGTTGTCGAAGAACGGCGAGATGACGTCGAGGTAGGCCCCCCGGAGCTTTCCGCCCGCGGTGGCATCGAGGAAATCCGCGAGCGACTCGTGGCCCCCGTAGAAGTGGGGGTGGAGCCTGTCGCCGACCGTCCGGTGCTTCCGCGCGCCGGTGGCGCGCAGGAATTCGATGGTGTCCTGGGCGGCCCGATGCGTCTCGTGCCCCTTCGCCCACCGGCGGAGGCGGTTCAGGAACCAGGCCAGCTCGTGCTTCGAGCGCGTCGCGTCGTCCTCGGCGATCTCCTCGAAGTGGCCGACCTCCACGTTCGACCACCAGCCGGACTTGGTGAGGTTCGCGGAGAGCGTCCCGACGAGGAGAGATTGCGCCACGCGTCGGCCCTCGTCGGGCTCGGACTCGACGAGCAGGAACAGGTTCTTCGGATGGAAGACGCCGGTCGAGAGTCGGACCGGGACCCGCCGCACGTCGAGCCGGGGCGGGCCGAAGTCGCTCGAGGTGACGAGCCCTTCCGCGTCGTAGTAGACGGCGACCTCGCCGCGGAACGTCCGGAGCGCGTCCTCGAGCTGGACGAGCCGGACCGCCGCGGCGTGGCTCACGGGGACGCCGAGGACGACCGGGAGCACGTGCTGCTCGAAGAACCCCGGGTCGAGCTGGTACGTGGTGAAGATGGCGGAGACCACGCGCCGACCTGCGAGCCGCTCCTCGAGGTGCTCCGAGAGGACCGCACGAGGGATGTCGCTCACGCATCCTCCCGGAGCGTCTGCTCGAACGTGCGCAGCGCGTCGAGGAAATAGGGGAAGCGCCAGAGGTCCTTCAGCTCCGACGGGCTCGGGAGATCCTGCTCGTCCTCGTGGAAGCGGACGTCGAGCTTGCCGCCGACCTTCTCGATCCACGCCGAGCCGCCCCGGTCCTGCATCACCGCCCGGTTCTGCTGGAGGACGAGCTCGATCGCGGCGAGGTGGTCGCCGGGCGCGAGCGCCTCCGCGATCGCGACCCACCGGTCGGCAGACCCATCCAGCGCGGCCCCGAGCTCGTCGCGGATCGCGCGCACGGCGTCCAGGTCGATGGGCGCGCCGTGCTTCCAAACCTTCGCGGTGCGCGCCGCGACCTCAGCGAGCGGCTGACGGTCGCAGCCCTGGACGTACCCGAAGAGCGCCGCCGCGGGCGCAACCACCGACTCGCATGCGCGGATACGGTCCAGCCGATGCGCGAGCGGGTGCCAGGCGTCGCCCTTGCGCCGCGCCTCGTCAGCGATGACGCGAAGCCAGCGCGGGGACCAGGCGAACTCCGCGTCCCCGAGCGTCGGTCCGAGCAGCGACACGAGCTGCCGCTGCCGGCCGCCGGTCGCGTCCTCGGGGCCGCCGAAGAGGAGGTGCTCGCGGTAGAAGGCGCGCTCCTCGGCGCGGATCTTCGGCTTGATGAGGCGCGCGACCGCCTCGAGCAGCTTCCGGTCGCGGCCGTCGGGGTCGAGGCGCGGAGAGCTCTCGCCGAGCAGGTCGACGATCCGGTCGCCGCGCCGGAACCCGCTCTCAGTGAGCATCGGCAGGTAGTAGGACTCGACGAACTCGAGCGCGGCCGGGCTGAGCCGCGGCGGGTCACCGTGGAGCAGCCCCGAGGCGCGCGCCGGCACTGTGTAGAGGCCCCAGAGCCCGTAGTTCTTCTGGTCGCCGAGGATCGCCCACGCCGCGTCGGCGGAGAGCGCCACCTTCCCGCCATCCGAGAGCCGCTTCTGGACGCGCTCCGTGCCGCGGAACGAGAGGTCCTTGTTCACCGCCGCTCGCGCGTAGGAGGCGAGCTGCTCCCATTTGAGGAACGCGTGGAGGGTGTACTCGCGCGAGCCGGTATCCGCGAGCCGCTCGGCGAAGTGGTACCCGAGCAGCAGGACGGTGAAGTCGCGGACCGAATTGGTGACGGTCGTGAGGTTCCCGACGATGTGGCGGCCGAACCGCGTCCAGATGGTCTGGATCCCGAGCGGATCGCGCGAGCCCCTGACCGCGGCGCGCGAGTCGAGATCGGTCAGGAAAGGTATGGTCAGCATGTTCCCCCAAGTGCGTCCTCCGCTTTATCACCGGAGCGGACACGGGAGGCGATCGGGGCGGGCGAGCGGTGTCGCGGGAACGTGGGATGGCTCGGACGACACGGGATGCACGCTCAGTACGCCGCGCCAGGTTCCGGCGTCGATGAACCGTTCGGTCCAGAGTGGGAACTACAAATTCACGAAAAATATCGCGACGGCCTAACGCAGCGGTTGCGTGAGCAATTCGAGTCCGAAGTACGACCCTCCTGCGCTGAGTTCCTCGTAAAGCGTCTCGGCTCGTCGTGAGGTGCGCGATCGTTCGGCGCGGCGGTGAACCGATGCATCCGCGCGTGGCAGCTGGCCCGATGCGATTACGTCTAACGTCGACGTCTCAAGACCGACGCTCAGTCGAAGACCGTGGACCTGCAAATCACCAGCACTACCAAGCGGCCGGGGGAACGAAATATCGCGATGGTTGATCACGAGGTCATGATCGAGCGCGGTGATGCGAGCAAACTGATCTATCGTGCGCCTGAAGACCCGAGCACTTTCCAACGACCACTCCGCCACCGCGTAGGCGCGCGAGACAGTCGCAGCTCCCATCAGGTGAAGAGTGGATGCCATTTCCGCGGCCCACGAAACGCGCTCAGCATCTCCTTCTTCAAGAGTGATCTTTGTGGCGTCAGGCGCGTCTTCGTGGGGATCCGCAATGCAGCACAGGGCCTGGCCACCGTTGTGCTGGGGGATATACAGGCCCGCTACGAGCGCTTCGCCCCGATACTTCTTGGGAAGCACGGAAACATTTCTCTTCTGGGGGATGCCGTCATTCATGGCTGCCCAGAGTCGCTCACGACGTTGCGTTCCCTTGCACTCGATTACGTGCACTCGGCCCGCGGAATCGAGTCCGAGAAAGTCAGGGGACTTCGCCGGACCACGCTTTCCAGCAGCGCCAAGCTGGACGTGGGCAGGCGCTACCGTGGCGAGGCGATCTACGAAGTAGGTAGTTGGACAGATGAACGCCAAGTCGAGGGCGTCAGTCAGGATGGTGCAAGGTAGCCCCATTCCGAAATCATCGCTTAAAATAGTCTTCTGGTGGGGGTCAATGTCTGACCACTCATCTCGAAGAATTAGCTCCGAGCCGTCTGCGATTGCCGGGAAGTACCTCAGCCACGCCCAATATGAGCTAAGGTCGAAGCCAAAACCGCCCAGCGGTGCCGTACACCGCGCGATCTGGACGAGTACGCGAAGAATATCGACCTTGTACGCAGCAGACGCGACGCCTAGAAGTGAGGGTGGCGGAGTGCCGGCCCCCCACGACTTCGCGTCGACGTCGACCCGCAATGTCTTCATGCCCCATACATTTGGGGCTGGCTTCGGTGATGGCATTGGTCTCACCGCAATGGGACGTGCTCTAGCGCGTTGATCGGAAGGACGCCGTGATCTTCCGTCTCGTGCGCGGTCTCCATCGTCTCGGCGCCGGTGACCGCAACACCGATGACTTCGTTCCGGCGGTTGAGGACGGGTCCGCCGCTAGCGCCGCGGACTATCGGAGCGCTGACGAGAATTCGGCGGATGCCGCTCACCTGGCGAAAGCCGGCCACGCGACCAGGGTGGACCTGAACCGTGTCGCCAAGCCGGAAGTTCGGAAAGCCCCAAACCGTAAGCTCGTCCCCGGTTTGCAGCGCGCTTGCGGTGCCCGCGCGTAACCCGTCGTCGGAGAAGTCCGCGTCGCGGAGACGAAGCACTGCCAGGTCCACAACAGAATGCCGTCCAACGATATCGATGTTGAACTTGGTGCCGGGCGCGTCCGGTCTAAAGGCGCGGATGTGATCGCACACAACGTGATCGCACGAAACCAATCCATTTCCGCGAAGGTAGAACGCCGTTCCTTGCCTAAGGCAGATGTCGCATTCCAGGACCCACACGGCTCGGGCGATTAACGCTTCAACTGTGGGAGCGGTAGGAGCTTCTTCGAAGTGCTCATCGGAGAGCGTGCAGTATTCCCGTAGTAGCTTTCTGTAGAGCGGGTCGTATCGCCCACGAATCATTCTTAAGAAATCGAGCTTGCCCTTCACGACGCGCCGAAACCGTGGAGTTGCGCGTTCGGGCGCTCGGTGCCGCCACCCGTATTTTGCTATGAACTCGGCTTCGGCAGCTTCAAGTCCGAACTTGCGCCACGCATGCAGCATCGCGCGTACTTGACGAACAAACGTTCGGTGAACGTTTGGATCTCTGTTGACGATTAGCCCGGTAACCTCTTGGCGTTCAGAGGGCCGCTGCAGCCGAACCTTGCTGGGGTTGGGTCTGAACCCATTCTGATGCACCACTCTTGAGAGCTCGGGTCCGACCCGCGCGCTCGTGCCCGTTCCAGGTGAGTAAGTTGCTAGCGCCTCCGGGAAAGTATGTGAGTGGCACGAGAAGCTCAGGTCGTCGGCGTATCGCGTGTACGTGCATCTGTGCCGGATGGCGAGTCTTTGCAGCTCGCCGTCAAGCCGTGCGCAAATCATGTTTGCGACGATGGGGGATGTGGGGGCTCCTTGAGGCAAACGGTTTAGGTGGCAGCACAGCTGCGCGATAACTGTCGCTGCTCCCTCGCCAAGATTGTATGGCCGGGCCATGAACATCCCGCGCACGCGGCCGAAGTTGATGGAGCCGAAGAAGTCTTCAAGATCGACGTTGAGAACGTAGCTTCGGCCCGAGTGGCATCGTGCATTCGTAAGAATGCTGCGCGCCGGCAAGAAGCCGTGCGCCGAGGGTCGTGGACGGTACACCGCCTGAAGAACTACATTCAGCTTACGCTGGAGGAGCTTTAAAGCCGTCGCCGGGGCAAGTATCTGCCGGGAACCGCCCGTACTCTTTGGAACGGTGAAGGTCTCGTACCTGATGCTTACGGGAGACTTGCACGCGTGGTAATGCAGCACCGAGTAGGGCACTTCGAGCAGGCGCGCGACGTCTCTGGCCGTTCGACAAGCGAAGAACCTGCGGCGCAGCTCGTCAGCGCTGGACTGGGACAGCCGAACCTGCATTCCTGGTGCAGATACGAGTCGCCACATACGCACGGTGGAGGGAAGAAGGACGCGCCTCTGCCAGAATTCTGCCTATTGGAAACTCCGACCCGGCACTGGCTATTACGACCCCGGCACCGAGACCTACGGGCACACCATCAGAGGAACTGTCGCAGGATCAACGACAGACATCAATTGAGGCGAGGCGCGTCCCGCAAAGCGTACGGGCAGTGCTCACGGCTTGTCAAGGGCGCTGTGCACCGCGCGGGGCACAAAGGACACAGGGCATTTCGGTCCAAGAGCATCTGCGCTGGCGCGGCCGCTGACCCTGCACGAGCAGCCGTGCCCGCCAGACCGGTCGGCGAACCGGTCGCGGCGACACGACTGCCAAGGACGTGGCTGTGGGCGGATGCCGCGACCATGTTCTACTTGCCGGCGGCGCACCGGCAGGGGCTCGATGCGTTGGAGCGCGACCGGCCGCCTCGCGGCGCGTACTTCTCGCCGTTATGTCCGGAGTGGGAGCAAGGTGGGGCCGTGATCGAGGCCCGGACACCAGAGCGCTGCTCGCGGCCTGCCGCTAACGACGGGTAGGCGGCCGTGGCGTGTTATACGTAACATCTAAATACTGCGTAGGACTTCGTGAAGCTAGCCCATTCATGACGTCGCCACCGCGCCGCCGCATGACGCCAGAGGCGCGTCGCCGGGTGATGTCCAGTATTCGGAAGAAGGATACTGCGCCCGAGCTCGCGCTCCGGAAAGCGCTCTGGCGCGCGGGCGTTAAAGGATGGCGCTGCCACGCCAAGCTCACCGGGTCACCAGACATCGCGTTTGCGCGCTGGCGGGTGGCTGTGTTCGTCGACGGCGTTTGGTGGCATGGGCACCCCGACTATCTGCCGCGCGGCCGCCGTGGTCCGTACTGGGATGCGAAGATCGCGGGTAACATCGCCCGGGATCTCAGGGTCAACGCGGAACTCGGTGCCGCTGGATGGACCGTGATACGGATATGGGACCTGGACGTGATCGCGGACCCGGCCGGAGCCGCGACGCTGGTCGTGGATGCGCTCGCGTCGCGCGGAAGGGGCTCGCGTAGCACGTAATCGAGTGGGAATGCGGCGAGCGCGGCAGCAGCCAGGCTGCTGCTGGACGGTGCTGGCGTTCTTGCGGGTGCGCTCTGCGCCCGCTCCTCGGCGCGCCACGAACTGCTACTGTGGCGATGTGTGTCGCTGTGGTCGAAGATTGACGACGCTTCGCGGTGATCCAGTTGGCTAGTGCTTCGCGGCGCCCATGTCCCGCCCTCGCATACACTAATCAGCGGTATGCGAGGCTCGACTCGAACGCCCCGGTGAAGCGTGAGCGCGAATCCCCCCGCTGATTCTGACGTTATGCATCAGCCGATGCTTACGGTCGCTCGGGACGGCCTCCGTAAGCTCGTCGACATCACGACACTAGCTGAGATGAAGAGGCAGGGCGTCGAACGGCCGCCTTGCTTCTGCCTCGCTTGCGATCGGCCGCTCAGCGCACGTCTTGGGCTGCGCAAGCGCCATCACTTCGGTCACCGCCCCGACCCCGAATCTGATCGGTGCTGGGCCAGTCGCCCGGAAGGCGAAATCCATCTCGCGGCGAAGAGGCGGCTCCAGCTCGCGCTCATCGATTCGTGTGCCCGCGGCGCTCCCGTATCCGCCAAGCTGCCGTGCCCGAGCTGCGGCGAGAGGGATTCCTTCTGCGAGGCGGTCGTCCGTCTACAACCCGACTACAAGGTGCTCGTTGAGCACTGGGGCGACCCGCGGAAGGTCATCAAGCCAGATCTCCAGGTGGTGACGCCGAATGGCGAAGCGGTTCTCTTTGTCGAGGTGCGCGTCACGCACGCCAGTACAGACGCGAAGATTAGGTTCGTTCGCGACTCGAGGACGCCCCTGCTCGAGATCGAGGGCGGCGACGTGCTCGCGTCAGACCTTACGGAAGCCGTCTTCTCTTGTGTGGCTCACCAGAACGTTCGCGAGACGATCGCCGCATGCGCTCCATGTATCGCTCGGCGTGAAGAAGAGGATGCCTGGCGAGTACAAGAGGAAGCGCGTCTGGAACGCGAGCGCGCTCAGCGCCAAGCTGAGGCCGAGCGTGAGAAGGCGCGAGCCGCACAGGAGAAAGCGGTTCGGGCACGCGTCGAGGCGGTGCGGCCTGAGGCGGTAAGGCGGGTTCAGCAGCGTCTCGCCGCCGAGCCCCGCACGGGCGTCGTCGCGTGGTGCCACGTTCACTTCTTCGCTGATCATCGCCTTGTGAACTCGACGAAGCTCGAGGTGCGAACCACCTGGTTCCGGGAGGCGACGTCAGTCGCGCTGATCGAGTGTGGTAAGCCCGACGTAATTCGGAGCTGGACGGGTCCGCCAGGAGAGCTCAGGCGCGTCTACCTCAACGAGCTTCGGCACTGCGCATACGACCATGCTCAACAGCTCGCTCGTAAGCTCGGCTCCGGTGTTCAGCTGGAGACCTTTGGTGGCTTCCGAACGGAGAGCTTTAAGCTTGCGCCGCCCGTCCACGTCAGAGCCCGTAGCCCGGACGGAAGTGGCTGGGTGACCGCTTACCCCTGGCGCAACTTAGCCTTCACGTACGGTCACGACGGCTTAAAGAAGATCGTTCGCGAGCACGGATGGACAACGATGAAGACTGACCGCGGCACGGTCGTCATCGCAGCACAATGTGTCCACGCGTACTACAAAGATAAGCGCGGCATTCCGAGCTTCGAGTGCCCACCGATGAAAGCCGATCCGCGGTGGCACACGATGATCGACGAGGAGCTTCGCCGGCTTGTGCCGGAGTACCAGAAGGCGATTCGCTCGCCGGAGATCCGGGTGACGTTCGCCGGGCGTTAAGCCGTGTACGCCACCGGTCGCTTGGTTGGGTCGGAATTCGCTGAGACGACGGTCAGACGTTACGAGAAGCTTTAAGCCGCGCGAGCGCCCCTGTTCCCTTGCCGGTCCCCGGGTGCGCCTGGTGATCGCCGACGAGGCGCCGAAACTCCGCCGGAACGCGCGTCACAGGACGCTCGGGCGGAACCGGAACGCGTCGCGGCGGCAAGAGCTTCAGCTCCTTCTTCAGTACGCTGTGTCGCAGAAGCTGGCGACGAATCTCGCGGCCGAGAACTTCCGCAAGCAGCGACGGGACCGCATTCCCCACCTGCTTCTGGACCGCCGACCGCCCACGCTGGATGACTACGTCGTCCGGAAACGTCTGGATGCGGCAGAGCTCACGCATGCTCAGTCGGCGGTTGTCCCAGTGAAAGGGGCCGACCGCTGGTCCTGGTTGCGCCTGGATCGTCCACGAAGGCCGGTTCTTCGCGAGCTTCAACAAGAAACTCCAGTAGCGCCGCCGCCAGCCGAAGAGAGGGAGGCCGCCCATCCGATCCGTGTGCCAGAGATAGTTCTGGCCCTCCGGAATCGAGGGCAGCAAGCGTGCCCACTTCCCTCGAACCGCGAGGTCCTCACCGGCATCGGGGTTCAAGTCGCCGATCGCGTCCCACGCTGTGCGGAACGGCTCGAGCGTGGACGTCGCAAACAGGTCCCGGACCGATCCGGGTCCCTCGAGATCCGCGTGCGTCGGCTTCGGGAACGCGAACCGCGTTCCGTCGCGCGACGCGATGAGAAAGACTCGCTCGCGAAGCTGCGGCACTCCGTACTCGGCAGCATTGAGCACGGCGAGCTCTGGCCGGTAGTTGCTGGACGTCTCCCGGTTGATCCGCGCGACGGAATCGAGGAGGAGCTTCAGCCCCTCATCCTTGCCGCTGTAAGCGAGGCCCTCAACGTTCTCGAGCAGGAACGCCCGAGGGAGCGCCTCACGCAGGATGCGGAGGTACGCGCTCAGCGTGTTCGCCCGTGGATCCTCGAGCCGGAGGGCGTCGCCGCGGCGCCAGTACCCAGACTTGCTGAATGGCTGGCACGGGGGGCCGCCGACGAGCAGGTCGGCCTCGCCCGTTCGCAGCCCCGCCGTGGCGAGGAGCTCATTCGTGGGAACGTCGAAGACGTCTCGCTCGATGATGGGCCATCGTCGGTTGGCGCGGAGCGTCTCGCAGCACGCGTGATCGAGCTCCAGCGCGACCGCCGTATCGAATCCGGCCGCCTCGAGCCCGTAGTCCAAGCCGCCGGCACCCGAGAAGAGGCTGATGACGCGAGGCTTCCTCATCGATGCTGGCATCTACACCAACACTCTGACGTCATCCTCGGCGTGACCGGAGCGCAGCCGCCGCGCGCAGCGCTTCGCCTGCGGCGGCGGTCCAGCGCTCGTCGATTCGGACTCGGTGCGCCAGCCGTCCACCGCACTTCGGATGGGCGTCCAGCTTGCTGGGGATCACGTACTTGAACTCCCACCTCGTCGTGATCGGGTGAAGGCACCCCGCCACGAGGTCGAACTGATCGCGCAAATAGTACCTCGAGCACGGGTCCGCCGGTGAGGCCCGTGTCTTCATGAAGTCCATCGTGGGCAGCCCCCGCGTCATCCGGCGCAGCACGTTCTTGCACTCGATGACGAGAGGCGGGCTGCCCTCGAACCGCAGGGACACGTCCGGCGCGCCTTCCTGGCGAATCAGCTGGCACTCAGTAACGCCGCGAACACCTGCGAGCGTTCGCTGCAGGTGCCACTCCGCGACACCGCCACGGATGGCCATCATGAGCCGGTCGTTCTTGCGGACCATCGCAACGAGCTCGGGGATGCTCATCCCGAGCTCCGCGACGAGACCGGCGTCGACCCGGAAATCTTCCTCGCCGACCGGGGCATCCGGGACGAGATCGCCGGCGAGCCTTCTCAGCTCGTCGGGCCCGTGCGCTGCTGCGTCGGAGAACAGCCCCCGATGCCCTTGGTCGAGGCCGCGCACGGCGTGCTCGAATCGAATGTAGTCGAGGAAACGCTCGGGCGTGACGCCAACGACAACCTGCTCGGCGTCGCCATAGCTGGGCGACGGGATCACGCCGGACGCGAGCGGGCTACGCACGGGACGGGTCCACGCATACCAGCCCCGCCTCTTGATTTCGCGTACATGCCGCTGCTTGTATTCGAACCGGATGTAGAAGCGTGTGGGGCTGTTCAGGACGGGGTCGATGCCGACGAAGTACCCGCGGTCGGGGCTCACGCCCAAGAACAGCGTAGTGAATGCGCCGGAGGGGTCCTGCCAGATCTCGTGCAGCTTCCCGGGAACCTTGCTGCCGTACTTGATTTGGAAGCTGTGCTCATCCTTCGGGCGGTTCTTCGTCGGAGTGAACGTCGAGGTGAACGCGTAGCACACGATCCCCATGCGCTCGCCGTCGGGCGCATCGAACACGAACTTGAACGGGGCGATCGTCGGATCCGGCGTCTTGGCGATCTTGCAGCCGCACGCGCGCAGCGCCTCAGCGATGAACGCGACTAGGCGCTCGCGCGAGCGCGCCTGGACGGTGTAGGTCTCGAGCGGCACGCCGCTATCCTGCCACGCGCGGAAGCGCTTGTAAGGGAGTCTCTGCTCGGTATGGAGGCGGTCAGCGCGTCAAGGCGCCGCCTCGATGAGCTTTCGATGGGGCTCGCGCATTCTTGCCCCGCACTCTGCACGGCGGCGGGGTAGACCAGGCGTTAGGCGGTCGAGGCAGATTTGGCTGATACCGTCAACCGGTCCGTGCGAGCTTCGAGCGCCGTTTGGGCGCGAACCAGCTCTCGCGCGAACCGCTGAAGACCCACCAACTAATCGATGAGACGCGAACCGCGGCGCTGCGTTGATCTGTCTCGTGCTCCCCGTGAACCCAAGGTCCGGGACGGCATCCGAGTCCGTGTCCGGTGTATCCTCGGCGCGCGATTCGAGACGCCGAACGAAGAACAGCGCGCATGGCGCGGGGGAGCTGTCGTGAGCACCGAGAAGGGCGGATCGGCCCAGGCGACACTCGACTATGAGCTGCTGCTCAAGCTCCGCGTCGTCGTTGCACGGTACGGTGAGATGGACAACGCCCGGTGGTGGAACACCAACGGGCAGCTCGGGCCACTCGGCGCGTCCGTGCTTCGGCGCGGTTTCCCGAGGACCTACCGATTCGCAGCTGCCCGCGGCGTCTTCGCCGTAGCCGCAGATCGTTGCGAGAAGCTGTTCGGCGTTCCGAGCTCTGCCACGCTGTGGCACCTGCCAGCGAGCATCGAGGAACAGTTCGATGCGCGCTGGGAGATGTGGCTTGACGATGCCGTGACGTGGGAGGCCTTCTTCGCGCAGGTGCAGGCGATCAAGGTCCGGGACCTTGCGGCTGTGCTCGAGGAGCTCGGCTTCGTGAGCGCTGAGGATCGAACGGCGGCGTCGCGGATGAAGCGGTCGGCTGAAGGCCGAGCCGTGCCGCTCTCGCGAAGCTTCGCCGCGGATGACGATACTATCCGGCAGCTCGCGCTCGGGTTCTCGAAGGGCGAACCCGCTCATCCGGCCGTGCCGTACGCGATCCTCTAGGGGCCCGCGCCGTGTCTAAACGCGCACATACTGTCTCCTCCTTCATGATCTCGAAGGGGGCGATGATCTCGGAGACTTACGCAGTGTTTCAGTCGTGGAGCTTCGAGGTGCCCAAGGCGGCGAACCTTGCGCGCCTGCGCGCGGAGAACTTCATCGGCGCCAAAAGCGCGGTGTGGGTGGACCAGGTCGCAAAGGTATTGAACCGGCGATTCGATCCGGAGGGGCGGGACAGGCCGCTCGTTATTCTCGCCAAGCGCAATTGTTCGATCGAGGTCTGGAAACCGATACTTCTGTGGCATATGACGCGCGACGAGTTCCTCGTGCGAGACTTCCTCGTGAACTGGCTTTATCCGGCTTTCGATAAGGGCGCCTTTCGCGTGAAGCCGGAGGACCTGTTCCCATTCCTTCGGGCGATCGAATCTCGCGGCGGGCAGGTTGAGGGCGACTGGAGCGAGAACACGATCAAGCGGGTTGCGGCCGGCCTGCTCAAGATCGCCGTCGATTTTGGGCTTCTGAAGGGGTCCGGGGTCAAGGAGGTCACGACGTACCACCTCCCCGAGGAAGCACTTCTGTACGTGCTTCATGCGCTGCGCGAGCGGACGGAGAGCGCGCAGAGCATTCTCGCCTCGGAGGAGTGGCGGATGTTCCTCCTGCGGCGGGACGATCTCGAGCGCGAGCTGCTTCATCTCCACCAGTTCCGGAAGGTCGAGTACCACGTCGCAGGCAGCCTCGCGCAGCTCACGCTGCCGTGCGGCAGCGTGCTCGAGTACGCGCAGAGGATGGTTGTATGAGCGACCTCGAACACCGCCTCAAGCATGATCTAGAGCCTATTCTCGGGCAGGCCGATCCCCGGCAGCGCATCAGCGCGTACCACGACATGCCCTACGCGCTTTTCCGCTATGACCCGGAGGAGGAGTTCACGCTGCGCCAGCAGGTGACGCTGCTCGAGACCCGGCTCTCGCAGAAGGGCAAGCGCGTTCGGCGCATCTCGCTGGCCCAGTGCCTCGACGCCGCCATGCGCTTGCACCGCCCGCTCGCGGAGTGGTTCGACGTCGAGAGGGAGCTCGGCACCGAGACGGTCGTCGACACCGTTCACTCGGTGCTCTCCGAGGGCGAGTCGTCGCTCGTCGACCTCGTCGCGTCGCAGCTCCCCGAAGACGGCGATCCACTCCACGACATCGTCTTCATCATGCGCACCGGCGCGCTCTTCCCCGTGTACCGAACCTTCTCGCTGCTCGAGCAGCTCAAGGGCCGCGTGCACGTGCCGACCGTTCTCTTCTACCCGGGCGACCTCGACGGCGCAGCAGGCCTGCGCTTCATGGGCGTGCTCGACGCGGAGCACAACTACCGCCCGAAGATCTTCTGAGGATCATCGACGATGACGACGCCCATCAAGAACCTCTTCGCCAACGACATTCACCGTCGCATCGAAGAGGTCATCAAGGTCGACCAGACCGACGAAGAGATCATCCGGGACGAGATCACCGAGTACGTCGTCACGGACGCGATCCGCACGCACTATACCGGCATCTTCGAGGCGTACCGCGAGGCGCCGAACAAGCCGACCGACGGCGTGTCCATCTGGGTCTCGGGCTTCTTCGGCTCCGGTAAGTCGAGCTTCGCGAAGATGCTTGGTCTCGCGATCGCGAACCGAACGGTTGCGGGCGAATCCGCAGCCGAGCGCTTCGCCGCGCGCGCGGGCGACAAGAAGCTCCAAGTGCTGCTCAAGGCCATCACCGAGAAGATCCCGACACACGCGGTCATCTTCGACGTCTCGACGGACCGCGGTATCCGGAGCGGTAACCAGACGCTCACCGAGATCATGTACGGGCTCTTCCTGCAGAGCCTCGGGTACGCGAAGGATCTCGACCTCTCGGAACTCGAGATCGGCCTCGAGGAGAAGGGGCAGCTCGCACGTTTCGAGGAGGAGTACAAGCGCCTCTTCAACAAGGGCTGGGCATCCGAGAAGGGAAAGATCGCCTTCGCACTGTCGGAGGCGAGCCGTGTGCTCCACAGCCTAGACCCGGAGACGTATCCGGTCGCCGATTCGTGGGTGAAGGCGGTCAAGAACAAGGCCGACATCACGCCGGGCAAGCTGGCGGATCGCGTCGGCGAGCTCATGAAACGGCGCAGGCCGGGGCTCTCGCTGATGTTCGTGATCGACGAGGTCGGCCAGTTCGTCGCGCGCGACGTCCAGAAGATGCTCGACCTGCAAGCCATCGTGCAGCAACTTGGCGTAAAGGGGCGTGGCAAGCACTGGGTCGTCATCACCTCACAGGAGAAGCTCGGCGAGCTCGTCTCCGGCCTCGACGACAAGAAGATCGAACTTGCCCGCCTGATGGATCGCTTCCCGCTCCAGGTCCACCTGGAGCCCTCGGATATCTCCGAGGTCACCAGCCGCCGCGTGCTCTCGAAGAATGCCGCAGCCCAGACTGCGCTCGGAAAGCTGTTCGACGAGCACCGCGGCCGCCTCACCGAGCACACGCGGGTGACCGCGGACATCAAGCTCCCGGAGCTGACGCGCGAGGCGTTCATCGACCTGTACCCGCTCTTGCCCTACCAGATCGACCTCATCATCCAGGTCGTCTCGGGCCTGCGCACGCAGGGCGGCGCCAGCAAGCACGTCGGTGGCGCGAACCGCACCATCATCAAGCTGGCGCAGCAGCTCCTCATCAACCCGGCCGTGAACCTCGCTGACGGTACGCTCGGCGATCTGGTGCGACTCGATCAGGTCTACGATCTCGTCGAGGGGAACATCGGCTCCGAGGTGCGCGCGAAGATCGCCGCCATCTCGAAGGGCGTTGACCACCGTCTCGCGCAGCCTGTCGCGAAGGTCATCTGCCTTCTGCAGCACGTGAAGAGCGTCCACCGCAGCGCCGAGAACATCGCCGCAGCCCTGCACGGCAGCGTCGGCGGTGACTCGCAGCTCGCCTCGGTGAAAGAGGCCCTACGCGCGCTCGAAGCAGCCCATCAAGTTCGCCGTGGCGACGACGGCTACCGTATCCCCACGCCCGCCGAGGACGATTGGGAGCGCCTCCGTAACGGCATCAGCCCGAAACCCGCCGACTCGCACCGCCTTTACCAGGAAGTGCTGTCGGGCTTCTGGCAGCCCCAGCCCTCCCACACGCTCTTCGACACCAAGACCTTCAAGGCGGGTCTCGCCATCCACGGCCGCGAGATCACGGCGGGCGACATGATGTTTCAGGTCCACCTCGCCGAGGATGGAAAGGACTTCGGCGCGCTCACCACCGAGATGCGCATGCGCAGCCAGCAGGAGCGCAAGCACGTCTTCTGGGCCATCGCGCTGACCGACTCGATCGACCGCGAGACCGTCGAGCTGTTCCGCTCGAAGGAGATGCTCGCGCGCAAGGAGCGCGAGACGAGGGGTGAGGACACGCCCGCCCTCATCGCCGAGGAGCGCGTTCGCCTGCGTCGACACAGTGACGAGCTGCGGCGGCTGCTGAAGGCTGCCGCCCTCTCGGGCCGCATCTACTTCCGAGGCAACGATCGCAGTCCCGGCGAGCGCGCCATTGATGTCGGCAGGACCGCCGCCGAGGTGCTCGGGCACGTCCTGCCGGAGGTCTTCGATCGCTTTAAGGAAGCCGCGGCCAAGGCAAACGACGTGAAGAAGGGCACTGACGCCCTGTTCACCGCCGAGAATCTCCAGGGGCTCCCAAGCGTGTTCGGCAGCATTGGGCTGCTCCGCGACGAGAAGGGCAAGACCGTCTTCCGCACCGAGGGCGGCCCGCTCAAGGAAGTCCTCGACCGCGTCGAGGAGCGCGCCAACTACGGCGACACCGCGAGCGGCCGCTATCTCACGGACGAGTTCGCCAACGAGCCGTTCGGGTGGGACTTCGAGGTCGTGCGTCTGCTCGTCCTGTCGCTGCTGCGTGCCGGCAAGATCGAGGCGACTAGCAAGGGTCAGACGCTCGACACCGTCACCGGCGTCGAAGCGCGCGAGACCTTCTCGAACAACAACCTGTTCCGGCAGGCGTCGTTCCGCCCGAAGAAGGGCATCGAGTTCGAGGAGCTGGTGAAGGCCTCCGATGCCTTCCGGGACACGTTCGGCAGTGAGGTGAAGGAGCTGAATGCCGGCGCGATCGTGTCGGAGCTGCGCAAGGAGGTCGCGCGCAACGAGGACGTCGTGGGCTCCGCGCTCGCGACGCTCACCGCGCATCGCCTCCCGGGGGGCGCGGTGCTCGAGGGAGCCATCGGCCAGATGAAGGCCATCCTCCGCGGCTCGGAGGACAACGCCATCGCGACGTTCAACACGAGCCACCGCGCCATCAAGGACGCTATCAAGCGCGCGGTCGAACTCGAGCAGGCTCTAAACGAGCCGCGCCTCCACGACCTTGAGCGCGCTCGCAACGCGCAGGGGTCGCTCTGGAGCTTTCTCAGCCGGGAGGCCGACATCTCCGACGAGCTGCGCTCGCGCGCTTCGGAGCTTGAAGACCTGCTGCAACGCGAGAGCTTCTACAAGGAGCTGCCCGCTATCGAGCAGGACACCAAGGCCCTCGAGGTCGAATACCAGAAGCGCTTCGACGAGGCGCTCGACGCCCGCGTCAACGCGTACACCGCGGCGTTCGAGAAGCTGGTCAAGACCCCGGGGTGGACCGAGATCGACGAGGACCAGCAGCGTCGCCTCGCCGAGCCGTTTCAGCGCGGGCAGAAGCGCGACGAAGGCCGCGTGCCAATCCCGCAGCTTCGCGCCGATCGCGACGCCTGCGGCGGCCGCCTGAGCATCGCCATAACCGAGCTGCGGCGCATCATCGACGGCGACCGCGTCGTCACCGTGAGCGTGGCCAGCTACTTCGCCGAGGGTATCGAGACAGAGGAGCAGCTCCAAGCAGCTCTCGATGGCATCCGCGAGGAGTGCTCCCGGCTTATCGGTGCCGGCAAGAAGGTTATTGTCCAGTAGGGCATGCCATGACGATCTCGGAGCCTGCGATCGCAGAGGCTGTTGCGCGCTACCAGCGCGAGTACGACAGGTACCTGAAGCTCTGCTCCCGAGTAGCCGATATCTGTCGGTACGAGGTCGTGGAAGCGAACGCCATTCGTGCTCACGTGACCTTTCGCGCGAAGGGACACAAGAGCCTCGAAATGAAACTGCGAAAATTCGCACAGACCGGAAAGAAGTCGATGCCGACTGTCGATTCGGTATTCGACCAGGTCCGCGATCTAGCAGCCGTTCGCGTAGCCACTTACGTGCAGACCGATGAACGCAAGGTGACCGATGCGATCGTGAAACGCTTTGCGGGAAGCAATGGAAATGCCGTGGTGATCGACCGGAAGGATAAGCACGCGACGGATCCACAGAACTTCTACAGAGCAACCCACCTTGAGGTGTACCTGCCGAGCCAGGATCTGGTTGGCACCTACTCGAACGTCGTCGGGGTTCCGTGCGAAATCCAGGTGTGCAGCATGATGGCGCACGTCTGGAACGAGATCGAACACGATATCGGCTACAAGCCGACTGGCGAACTCTCGCCGCTCGAAAGAGAGATCCTCGTTAGCCTCGGTCATCAAACCCGCTCCGGCGACGGCATGATCAGCCAGCTCCTCGCGGCAACGGACGCTCGGAACGCCGAGCAGACGGCGGCTTTCTCTGATGTCTACGACTTCGTTGCGCGTGCGCGCCGCTGGTTTCCATCCGTGGACTTCGCCACCAACGCCGGTCCGTTGTTCGAGGAGTTGCAGCTCCTTCGATTGAACACGCCCGACGGAATCCGGAAGCAGATTGGTGAGCTGTCCAGCGTCGCGGAGCGATCCCTGACGGAACTCAGGACCCTCAGCACGTCGCTTCAACAGCGAGGTGAGACCCGATACGTCCTCGAGGAGAACTCGGCGGACCGATTGCTTGTTCTCCTGCTCCCGAAGGTCGCGCAGCACATTGTGAGCAACCATCCGACGGGGCGCGGCGTGGGAGGGCCGACTCGGATTAGCTGGTTGGCTGCTCGCTACCTCGATCCTGGTGCCGCCACCGCCGGCGCCCAGTCTCCACAGGTGGGCTAGTGAACAAAGACACACGCAACGCCATTGAACGCGCCACCCAGCGAGCGCGAAAGCTCCTCGAGGAGGACTTCGGCGCGCAGCTCGAGGGCGACTTCGACGTGCACAAGGACGGCGAGGTGGCCGCGAAGGTCGGCAAGCACCTTTCTTCCCGCCAAGCGTTCTCGCGCGAGCGCATCGTCGCTGCCATCGAGCACAAGCGCGCCGCCGGGATGACCCCTGCTGATGCGGCCCGCGACTACCTGCGCGACGCCGCCTTCACCACGCTCAACCGCTTCGTCGCCTTGAAGATGCTCGAGGCCCGCGAACTCGTGCAGGAGTGCATCACGAAGGGGGAGCAGTCTGCGGGCTACCGCGAGTTCTGCGGCATGGCGCCGGGCCTGGGGCTCTTGCCCGACAGCGCGGGCTACCGGCTCTACATCGAGTCGCTCTTCGACGAGCTGTCGACCGAGGTGAAGGTCCTCTTCGACCGTCGCGATCCGTCGAGCGTGCTCTGGCCGAAGCGCGCGACGTTCGAGCAGCTCCTCGAGATTCTGAACGCCACCGAGCTCTCCCGCGTGTGGGGCGAGGACGAGACCATCGGTTGGGTCTACCAGTTCTTCAACGGCGAAGATGACCGCAAGGCCGCTCGCTATGATGAGAACGGTAAGCCGAAGGCGCCACAGAACAGCCGCGAGCTGGCCGTCCGCAACCAGTTCTTCACGCCGCGCTACGTCGTCGAGTTCCTCACCGACAACACGCTCGGCCGCATCTGGTACGAGATGCGCGGCACCGAGACCGTGCTCGCCGAGCGCTGCGAGTACATGGTCCGCAAGCCCGGCGAGGAGTTCGCCCCGCGCGCGAAGAAAGACCCCCGCGATCTGCGCGTGCTCGACCCGGCCTGCGGGAGCGGGCACTTTCTCCTCTACGCGTTCGACCTGCTGCTCTCGGTCTACCAGGAGGCGCACGCCGACCCGGAGAGCCCGAAGAGCGAAGCGACGGGAAAGACGCTCGCGGAGGACTACCCGAGTCTCGATACGCTTCGGAAGGCCGTCGCAGGACTCGTCCTCGAGCACAATCTCCACGGTGTGGACATCGACCCGCGCTGCGTGCAGATCGCGCAGCTCGCCCTTTGGATGCGTGCGCAGAAGGCATACCGCGACTTCGGCATTGGTCGCGCCGAGCGTGCGCAGATCCGGCGTTCGAACATCGTCGTCGCCGAGCCGCTCGTCGCCAACAACCACATCGCGAAGGAGTTCGTCGCCAAGCTCGGCGATGTCGAACTCGGGCGCGTCTTCGCCGCGCTTGTCGAGGCGCTGAACCTTGCGGGTGAGATGGGGCTTCTGCTGCGCGTCGAGCGTCTCGTAATGCCTCAGAAAGCGCGCGGGCAGACGGGCAACCTCTTCGCTCCAACCGAGGAGCGAATCCGCGCGGCAATCGACAGATTTGTGCGTGAGGAAGCGACTGCATCGAGCACTCCGCGCCGGTTGTTTGCCGATGACGCGGCGCACGGATTCGGGCTTCTGGTTATAGCGGAAACCAAATTCGACGCGGTGCTGATGAATCCTCCCTTCGGAGAAGGAAGCACAAAGGCGAAGAGCGATTTCGATAAGGCATATCCGCTTACGAAGAACGATGTATATGCGGCATTCGTGGAGCGTAGCATCGAACTGCTCTCTCCTCGCGGTCGCATTGGCGCAATCACGTCACGGACCGGCTTCTTCCTTACGAGCTTTCGAAAGTGGCGAGAGGAAGTTCTCTTGCGGATGGCTCCTCCCGTCGTTGTCGCTGACCTCGGTGCAGGCGTGCTCGACAGCGCGATGGTGGAGACGGCTGCGTACTGCCTGGAGGCGCGGGCATGACATCGTTCTTTCGAATGCTCGATATAGGAATTGATGAGAAGGCAGTCGCGCTAAAAAGGGCCATTCGCAACGGCACTTCCGCGTTTGAAGTCGTACCGGACGCGTTCTCTCAGATCCCGGGCAGCCCTTTCGCTTACTGGGTCGGGCCCCGTATCACCGCCCTCTTCAGCACGCTTCCTCGCCTCGAGACCGGTACACGGGTCGCTCGTGCCGGCGGCCAGACCAGCGACGATGGGCGGTATCTACGAGCATGGTGGGAGGTGGCCTCGCACTCGGCGGCACAATGGCGGACGTACGTGAAAGGTGGTGCCCCCTCCAGCTTCTACGTTGACCAGCCACTTCTCGCGAACTGGGACGACGGCCGAAGCACGTTTCCCGGGTTTCTAGGGCGCCCTGGACGAGCCAGCGAAAAACCATCGAACGTCCAACTCTACTTCTTGCCCGGAATCACGTGGCCGCTGCGCGCGAGTCGATTTGCGCCGCAAGTCATGCCTGCGAACTGCATCTTCACGGTTCGGGGCTACGCGATTATCGAGCCGGTGGACTCGATTGGGGCCACCATCGCGCTCACCTCTTCGACCGTGTTTGATTTTCTCGCGAAGCTTCTGCTGGGACGTTTTGAGTTTCCCGAGTTCGTTGTGGGGGCGATTCAACAGCTTCCTCTGCCGACGCTGCCCGCCGACGTCTCGCAGCAACTTGCGTCGCTTACTCGCAAAGCGTGGTCACTCAAGCGCTCGCGCGACACAAGCAGTGAACGGTCCCATGCCTTCATACTTCCACAGGTGCTCAATGAAAGGGTTGCCCACCTCGATCGTTCCGCCATCGAAGCCGAACTCCAGGAGATCTTGAAGAAGATCGACGATGCGGCCTTCGTCATCTACGGAATTAGCGAGGCCGATCGTGCAGTGATCGAGGCCGCGGCGAGGAGGCCCAAGTCTGCCGGTGACCTCTCGGAAGATGCATGTGACGCCCACGACGAGGATGCCGACGAGGAAGCTCCAGGCCATTCAGGCCTGGACGAGGTTGCCTCTTGGCTGGTCGGCGTGACGTTTGGACGCTTTGACGAGCGCCTTGCGACCGGCGAACGGGCCGTTCCGCGGGAACCTGAGCCCTTCGATGCGTTGCCTTCGCGTTCACCCGGCATGTACCCGGAGGGCGACGAGCCTGCAAGTCGCCCGGACATCCTCGTCGATGACGAAGGTCATGCTGACGACGTCGTAGCGCGTGTCCGCGACATCGCAGAGCGTGTTCGCGTCGACGTACCTGAGCGCCTCCGTGGCTGGCTCGCCAAGGAGTTCTTCCCGCTGCACATCAAGATGTACTCGAGGAGCGGTCGCAGGGCGCCGGTGTACTGGCAGCTCGGGACGCCGTCGGGGAGCTACTCCGTCTGGCTCTACATCCACGCGTTCAGCAAGGACACGCTCTTCCGCGTCCAGAACGACTACGTCGCGCCGAAGCTCGCGCACGAGGAGCGGCGCCTCGAGTCGCTGAGCAATGAGCTTCGCGACGGCGCAACCGCCGCCCAGCGCAAGGCGCTCGCCGCCCAGGGAGCGGTTGTCGAAGAACTGCGTGCCTTTCTTGATGAGGTAAAGCGCGTCGTGCCGCTCTGGGCGCCGAACCTGGACGATGGTGTCGTCATCAACTTCGCGCCGCTCTGGCGGCTCGTCCCCCAGAACAAGGCCTGGCAGAAGGAGCTGAAGGCCACATGGGACGCGCTCTGCGAAGGCAACTTCGATTGGGCCCACCTCGCGATGCACCTCTGGCCCGAGCGCGTGGTCCCGAAGTGCGCCAAGGACCGCAGCCTCGCCATCGCTCACGCCCTCGAAGACGTGTTCTGGGCCGAGGGAGCCGACGGTAAGTGGACCTCGCGCGGGACGCCCACCCGAGGCATCGGCGAGCTCGTGCGTGAGCGCACCTCGCCCGCGGTGAAGTCCGCGCTGAAGAGCCTGCTCGAGGCGCCCGTGGCCAGCGGCAAGAGCGCCGGGCGCAATGGCGGTGGCCGCCGAAAGGCTGCTGCCGTCACCGAAGGAGGCGTCTGATGCACCCGCTTCACGATTACGTGGCGAAGCAGCTCGGGGACAAGCTCAAGGACCGCCGCGTCGTCGTCTGGTACGACGAGCGCCGCGAGTTTCAGACCTTCGTCGATGAGGTCCGCGGTGGGCCTCGGTCAGTGAGCGAGCCCGTCCATGTGGCCGTGGGCGGCACGAACGCGAGCCTAGCCGAGTACGCGGGCTCGCTCTTCGAGCTGCGCGCGGCCGTAGAGCCGCTCGTCAGCGGCGACAAGCCGGAAGCGCTGGTCGTCTACATTCCCGGCCTCACGCACGAGGTGAAGGCGTCGGTGCTGATGGAGTTGGAGAAGGCCGGCCGAACCTGGAAGCCTGAGCTCAAGCAACTTGCCAAGAACGTCCTGCTCCAGAAGTACACGCTCGGCGTCGTCGACGAGATGCTGCCCTTCGACCGCAAGGTCTCCTACGAGGACCTCGCGCGCGCAGTGGCCGGCGATTCTGGCGCGGAGCCGCCGTCGATCCTGAAGAGCATCTTCCACGACGTGAGCGGCAACGACGGGCTCCTCACGGCGTGGCTCGTGAGCGACGCCCGCGACTCCGAGATCGTGAGCAAGGAGGCGACGCGCGAGCTGACGAAGCTCGTGAAGGCCCGCCTGGGGCTCGATCTCGTTGCGGACTCGGCGATGGCGAAGCTCCGCGCCATCACGTTGCGCTACGTGCTCGCGAGCGAGTTTCGGCTCGATCTCTCATGTGACCCGCCCGCGTCGCTCGATGGCGTCGCGAAGCCGCCCACGAAGGTCGAAGAGGCCGCTGTGCGCGAGATCGCGCGTCGCCTCCGGAGCCGCCACGCCGATGCATACGCGGCACTCGCCGACCGCGTCGAGGAGGAGCTGGGGCTCAAGAGCGCCAAGCTGCCTGCGCGCGCGCTCGGGGCCGTCGATACGTTCCGCTTCGAGGAGCGTGTGCTCCTGCGGCATGCCGGCGACCTGATCGCGAACGGCAAGTTTGAGGGCGCCCTGGCGCTCGTGACCGACCGCGAGCAGAGCTTTTGGGTTGACCGTGACGTCCCTCGGAAGGCGCAGTGGGAGGCGACTCGGCGCATGGCCGAGCTCGGCAACGCCGCGGTTCAGGTGAGAGCGGCGGTCGGCAAGACATCAGGCGATGCGGCGGCGTGGCTCGATGGCTACGCCGCACAGACCGGCTCCGGCTGGTTCCGACTCGACCAGGCCCAGCGCCGCCTCGAAGCGTGGGTCGCGAACCTCGACGAGGAGCCCGAGGAACGCCCCCTCGCCGTCGTTCGCCGCGCCTACGAGGACGCTGTCCACGCGATGGCCGAGGGCTTCACCAAGGCGCTCGGCAAGTCCGGATGGACGGTGCCCGGTGCGCTGCACCAGACGCGTATCTGGAGCGAGGTCGTCGCCGACAAGCCGAAGCCCCTCGCCTACTTCCTCGTCGACGCCATGCGCTTCGAGATGGGCGTCGAGCTGGCCGAGCGCCTGCCGAAGACCTCCGAGGTCTCCCTGCGCGCTGCCGTGGGTGCGCTACCAAGCATCACCCCCATCGGCATGGCGGCGCTCATGCCCGGCGCCTCATCGAGCTTCTCGGTCGTCGAGGAGAAGGACAGGCTCGGCGCCCGCATCGACGACTCCTTTCTGCCCGACCTCGCGGCACGGAAGAAGTTTGCCGCCGCGCGCCTGCCGAAGCTGGTCGACCTCGCGCTCGACGAGCTGTTGAGCCTCCAGCCGTCGAAGCTCGCGAAAAAGGTCGAAGGCGCGCAGGTCGTCCTCGTCCGCTCGCAGGAGATCGACAGCGCGGGCGAAACCGGGTTCACCTTCCAGGCCCGTAAGGTGATGGACACCGTCATCGACAACATTGCGCGCGCTCTCGGCAAGCTCGCGAAGGCGGGCGTCGAGCACGCGGTGGTGAGCGCCGACCATGGCCACCTGTTCTTCGCCTACGACCGCGACGAGTCGATGCGCACCGACGCGCCCGGTGGCGTCACCGTCGAGCTGCATCGTCGGTGCTGGATCGGGCGTGGCGGCGCGACGTCTGCCGGCTGCATCCGCGCGCCGGCCTCGTCGCTCGGCTATGCGTCGGATCTCGAGTTCGTGTTCCCGGCCGCGGCAGGCGTCTTCAAGGCGGGCGGTGATCTCGCTTTCCACCACGGCGGGACGTCGCTCCAGGAGATGATCATCCCCGTGCTGAGCGTCCGCACGAAGGCGCGTGACACGGCGCGTCCTTCGGCGGGGCCCATCGAGGCGACCGGACTGCCAGAGGCGGTGACCAACCGCATCTTCAGCGTCACATTCATCTACGGCGCGAAGCAGATGCAGCTCGGCGCGACGAGCATCCAGGTGCGACCGCTGCTGATGGCGGTAGGCAAGCAGGTCGGCGGTGTGGGGATGGCCGTGGACGCGCAGTTCGACCGCCTCACGGGCACGGTGAAGCTCGAGCCGAACAAGCCCGTGACCGTCGCGTTCTTGCTGGGCGACGAGAGCGCCGCCTCGTTGCGCGTCGTCGTGCAGGACCCGACGACCGACGCGGAGCTGTATCGATCGCCGACCGACATCCCGATCCGACTTGGAGTCTAGGCCATGAGCAACGGAGCAGCCGCGACGCGAGATGCGCTCGACGACAAGGTCAACCGCCTGTTCGCCGGAAAGGTGGTGCGCAAGGACCTCGTCCGGAAGGTGAAGGTCGGCGCCAACGTGCCGGTTTTCGTCCTCGAGTTCCTGCTCGGGAAGTACTGCGCCTCGTCCGACGAGGTGGCGATCCAGATGGGTCTCCAGGTCGTTAACGACACCCTCGCCAACAACTACATCCGCTCCGACGAGTCGATGAAGGCGCAGGCGATGGTGAAGGATCGCGGCCGGCACACGTTCATCGACAAGGTAAAGGTCCGTCTCGTCGACTCGGACTACTGGGCCGAGGTCACGAACTTCGGCCACAAGAACGTGCACGTGCCGGAGCACTACGTCCGCGACTACGAGCGCCTCGTAATGGGCGGCGTCTGGGCGCAGGTCGAAATGCGCTTCGAGTACGACGAGGAGTCACGCGGCAAGAACCCGTTCTGGATCGACAAGCTCACGCCGATCCAGATCGCTACCTTCGACCTCGAGGAGTATCGCCGCGTCCGAAGCGAGTTCACCACGGACGAGTGGCTCGACCTCATCATGCGCAGCATGGGTTACGAGCCCAACGAGATGACGCGGCGCCTCAAGCTGCTCTTTCTCGTGCGGCTCATCCCGTTGGCCGAACGCAACTTCAACCTCGTCGAGCTCGGCCCGCGTGGCACCGGGAAGAGCTACGTGGTGCAGGAGGTGTCGCCGTACTCCGCGCTGCTCACCGGTGGCACAACGGTCGCCAACCTCTTCGGCCACATGAACGGCAGGCAGAAGGGCATGGTGCAAATCTGGGACGTCGTCGGGTTCGACGAGGTCGCCGACCTCCAGAAGATGCCCAAGGAGGTCATCACGACGATGAAGACCTACTGCGAGTCCGGCACCTTCCAGCGCGGGCAGGAGGCGGTCTCGGGCGACGCGAGCATCGCGATGTTCGGCAACACGAACCAGCCCGTCGATGTGATGGTGCAGACCGGCCATCTCTTCGCGCCGATGCCCGACATCATCCGCGACGACATGGCCTTCATCGACCGGCTGCACTTCTATCTCCCGGGCTGGGAGATCCCGAAGATGCGGAACGAGATGTTCACGAGCCATTACGGCTTCGTCGTCGATTACCTCGCCGAGGCGCTCCGCGAAATGCGGAAGCACAACTTCACCGAGGTCATCGACCGCCACTTCTCGCTCGGCGCGCACCTCAACGCCCGCGACCGGAAGGCGGTGCGTAAGACCGTCTCCGGCCTGATGAAGATCCTTTTCCCGCACGGAGAGGTGACGGCGGACGAGCTCGCGGAGATTCTTGAGTTCGCCATCGAGGGCCGGCGCCGCGTGAAGGAGCAGCTCAAGAAAATGGGCTCCTTCGAGTACTACCAGACGTCCTTCAGCTACACGCACCAGGAGACAGGCGAGGAGAAGTTCGTCGGAGTTCCGGAGCAGGGTGGGCGGGATCTTATCTCCACGGACCCACTCTCGCCGGGGACGGTCTATACGGCAGGCGTCACCTCAGACGGAACCGTCGGCCTCTACCGCGTCGAGGTCTCGGTCTCGTCGGGCACGGGAAAGCTGAAGATGGCCGGTGGGGTCGCTGGCGCGATGAAGGAGTCCGTTCATCGCTCGTTCAGCTACATCCAAGCGAAGAAGAGTGAGCTGGGTATTGCCAGAGACCTCGACGTCTCGGATGTCCACGTAGAGGTCATCGACCTGCTCGCGAACCGAGTCGAGGCTGAGGTTGGCGTCGCCTTCTTCGTCGCGTGCTACTCGGCATTCCGGCGAGCACCGGTGAGCCCCGCGCTGCTCGTCCTGGGCGACATGAGCGTGCAGGGAAACATCAAGCCGCTCCGCTCACTCACGGAGCCGTTGCAGGTCGCGAAGGACAACGGTGCGAAGCGGGCGCTCATCCCGATCGAGAACAAGCGAAACTTCCTCGATGTCAGCGCGGATATCGTGGAGCACGTTGATCCCGTCTTCTATGGTGACCCGAAGACGGCAGCGATGAAGGTGTTGGGGGTGGGGTAGGGCGGTCCGCTCGGACTTCGCGTCCGAGAGGACGGAGCCGGATGAGTATGCGGTCTATAGCGGACGTGCGCCGCACCGCACGAGGAAGTCGTAGGTGGCGGTTAGCGCCCTTGGGTCTCGGGTAGGGTCGTCAGTGCTGCCAGGCGGTACCCAGATAACGCACCCGGCCCGCGCTCGCGTCAGCAGCACGCGGTAGGCATTGCGAATGTAGTTGCTTCGGTCTGGCGCCGCGTTCTGCCACTGCGTGCCTTTGAACTGCGAGAAGCGCCAACTGCGGGTCAGTGCGTCGAAGAGGAAATCTCCGTCCCAACAGATGCCCACGTAGTCGAGCTCCAAACCCTGGCACGTGTACTCGGAGGCCGTGACCTCGAGAGCGTAAGACGATCTCACGTCCCCAGAGGGCTTGAGGAACCAGTTCACGACGCCGTCCAGCTCGGTCATCAACAGCGAAACGCCGAGCCCCTCTGCTCGTAGCCGGCGAGCGCCGGAGCTGGCCACGAGCCCGCAGCGACGGAATCCACGAGCCTGAGACTTCAGCCAGCTTCGCGCATCGGAAAGAGAGCGAGTGATCCAGACCGGAAGCGCTGCGGCCGTGCGGGTGGTCGCATTCGCTTCCTCAGCGCGGGCGCTAAGGGCCGCGTCAACCCAGTCGGCGAGCTCGGAACAGCGGTGAGACCGGACAGGAACCGTGAGATGAAGCGCGGAGTCGACTGTGACTGAGACGTTATCAGGGCACGGTCCCGCGAAGAGCTGCGAGTGAGCGACGCCCGGGATGCCGGACAGCGCGACTGGGGACGCGAACACGCGCCACACCCGCCCGCCGCTAGCTGAGGGCCCGTTGAAGGAGGCGAGCGCACGCCCCCACTCCTCGAGACCGCGCTCGCCAGTGTTGAGCTCCTGACCACCTCCCACGAGCGCGACGATCACGGACCAGTTGGGATGTCGGGCCATGATGTCGAGGAAAAGGAAGGGCTCAGAGGCTTCGCGGCCAAACTTCCGCTTCCCATATTCAGCGTCCCAGGCGCGCTGGGCTTCGTCATACACGATGACCCGCTCGTGTGGCGCGCGGTCGCGATCGCGGTCGAGGTACTCCTCCAGAAACCCCATCAACGGCTGGATCTCACTCGTGACCTGGCGGCGGGTAGCGCCCAGGCGCTCGCCGGTGCGAGCCGCTGAATCGACCGCAAGCGCCTCTCGGAGTACCTCGACGAGCGGCATGTTGCCTGACAGAAAGGCACCAGGAACATCCTCAGCGAGCCGGAGGTGCTGGTTATGCACCGTGTTGAGACCGACGAGCGTCTTTCCCGAGCCGGGAATGCCCGTCACAAAGATGACGTGGCGCCTGGATGTGTTGCGCGCCTCGCGGACGTACTCCAGCACCTTGGACGTGGTGAGGGTCAGGTTGTGCTCACCCGCACCGGCGTTTGCGACTTCACCCACGTTGTGGCTGGCATACAGAAGTTGGGCGGCTTCGACGATCGTCGGGACTGGACAGTACGGGGCTGACTCCCACGCATTCGCATCCAACGCGCCCGCGCGGTCATCGCTCAGCGCAGTGAATGCCTCATGCAGGAGGCCGCTCAGCGCAGTCGGGCTCGTCGTGGTCACAGCATGGACACCGCCTCGATCCCACCGGGGCGCGCCGGGGCACGCTCCGCCTCCCGTCACGAGCACTGGAACTATGGTTCGTCCGAGGCTGCCCTTGTGAAAATCGCGGAGATCAAGCGCGTAGTCCTCCACCTGCGCTCGAGCGTTCGAGCCGGCTTCCGCCTCCTTGAACTCCAAGACAAAGATGAGGTCCCGCGCGAGCAAGACGGCGTCTATGCGCTTCTGGAGTCGCAGCAACGGATATTCGAGGAACACCGTCCAGGCGTGTGAAGCGGGTATGGATGTCGCTAGATCTTTCAACGAGCTCTGGAGCGAACCGATCTCGTCCGTCCATGCTCGGAGTGCAGCGGGCTGGGTGCCGGAGAACCGCGAGAGCGTTTCTGCCGAAAGCTTCCCGATGATGAGCGCCGGGCTCTCCGAGACAAAGCTGCTCACAGGCGAGCGATAGAACGCACACGACGGGGTGGCGATCTCGAGGCCGACTTGCACGTGCCGCGTCTCCTGAATGGATGCGTTGCCCGCATCCTACCGGAGAGTTAGGTGGAGCGCAGCGCCAGACACACTGCATCTGCCGTTCTCAGCGCGGCTCGCGTACGACCACCTAGGGATGAAACCGGCCAGGCGGGATCGGAGCAGCGAACATCTCCGGATCGAACTGAGCCAGGTATTTCGACCGTTTTGGTGCTGTGCTGAGAGTGAAGCACAGCTCTGCGGGGAAGTCGTGCGGCCCCGCCCCTGAGCGCTCCCAGTACTCGCTGAAGGGGTCTATCGGACTGACTGTCAAAGCTCGGAAGGTGCGGTTGGCCCACTCCTTGTAGCCAGCGCCTCCGCGGCCCGGACGGGCACGCAAGTACTCTGCCCGCCGGTCCTCCGGTATCACCCCCACGCATCCGGAATACGGAGGGCCTGGCCATTCTGCATTGACTTCGGCGGCAGACATGGCCTCAAACATCGACAATGGAACGAAAGACGTGCGCTCGCGCCTAAAAGCGAGTAGCAGTCGGTCTCCCGGATGCGGACCGGCTTCATTCGGTCGTCCGGAGTACCAAATCAGCCCATGTCTCAGGGCAAGGGTTCTCGTATCTTTGATGCACGCCCAATAATCCCCAGCGAGGAATATCCAGCCAGTGCTCGTGGGATTCATCTGTTCTTTACTCCTTGAGTTCTCGCTGATCGAGGGCCTCGCAACTGCGATACGCGGAAACTATCCACCGCTCCAGTTTTCATGTCGAGCCGGCCCCCGTGCAGCAGTGGCGTATCCCGCTCGCATCGCAGTGCGCCCACGGGTCGAAACCCGTAAGCGCCACCCAGCCAGGGTAACCGCGTATACGACGTCCATCTCCTCGGGGAGGAACAGGGTTCGGTGTGCCCGGAGTATGTGACGCGGGTATGTGTCTCCTCCGTACAGTCGCCACGCCGCGCTTGACAAACGCGAGGAACGCTCCGCGCCAGAACCTCGTCCGCTCGTCGGAGACGCGAGCCGCGATGGAGCTGCTATCCTCCCTTCGGCCCATGACACCGGGACACGGAGCCCACTGTGCCTGATTCTTCCTCTTCACAGGAACTCGGCGGTGCACTCGAGAAGCTCCGCCTCAAGCTCCTTGACCTCACCGGCCGCAATCGCCTGATCAACTTCAGGCATACGGCCGGAAAGGCGCTCCAATTCTCGGAAGGCCAACCCGGCGCCATTTACCGAAAGCTGCTCGAGGGCACCGTCTCGATCACCGGACTGCCCGAGCCGCCCCGTCGCGACTGGATCGAGCGGAACGGCCGGAAGATGCGGCCCGAGCCTCTCGAGTGGGCGCGCAAGCAGGGCATTCCGACGGCCTACGATCTCCCGCGGCAAGTCGGCGGCAACGGGTCCTCGGCACTGCTCCGGGCGCTTCTCTACCCCGACGACCTGGCAAAGCACTGCCGAAAGCTCGAGCGCGAGGCGCACCTCGCCATCGAGGAGACGGGCGCCAACATGCTGTTCCTGGTGCTTGGGTTCCTCGAGCTTCCGGACCAACAGCAGAGCGATCGCACGTTCCTCGCCCCCCTCGTAAGCGTCCCGGTCGCCCTCTCGCGGGCGGAGTCGAACGGACAGCAGCGCTTCTGGCTCCAGCACACCGGCGACGATGTCGCGGAGAACCTCTCGCTTCGAGAGAAGCTGCGCCAGGACTACGAGGTTGTGCTTCCCGATCTCGGGGACGACGAGGACCTCGACGTCGAAGAATACCTCCGCTCGGTCGCCCGGGTGGTGGCAACGAGACCTGGCTTCGCCGTACGGCGGAGAGTCTCGCTCTGCCTCCTCAGCTTCTCGAACATGCTTCTCTTCCGGGATCTCGAGCCCAAGCACTGGGCAGCCGGCGCTTCGAATGGCCTCGTGGACCACCCGATCGTGCGCCAGGTGTTCAGCGGCGGCTCGCCGGACGGCGAGGGCGGCGCGCATGGTGCACCGGCTTACGGGGACGGCGAGGAGCATCCGGTCGAAGCGGACCCGGGCGCGCAGATCCCGCTCGTATTCGACGCGGACAGCTCCCAGCACAACGCGCTCGTGGACGCGCTCGCGCTCCGGAGGAACCTGGTCATCGAGGGGCCTCCGGGCACCGGGAAGTCGCAGACGATCACCAACCTAATCGCCGCGTGCATCGCGGCCGGCAAGTCGGTCCTGTTCGTCTCAGAGAAGATGGCCGCGCTCGAGGTGGTCCGAACCCGGCTCGCGCGCGCCCACCTCGACCCGTTCGTCCTCGAGCTGCACAGCAATAAGACCAGCAAGAAGCAGGTGATCGAGGCCGTCGAGAGGCGGACCCGATACCGTTCCACGGCCGCCGACGGGCTGCCGTTCAAGCACCGGCAACTCGAGGAGCGGAGGAGGGCTCTACAGCGATACGTGGAGCTGTTGAACCAGCCCGGCGCGAATGGCCTCGGGCTGACGCTGCATTCCGCGATGTGGCTTGCCGAGCGGCACCGGCTACGCCTCGGACCGGAGGCTGCGCGGCTCACGCAGGTCAAAGTCGACGATGCCACCTCGCTCAGTCCGGACGAGCTCGCCCGCCGCGTCGTTGCGCTCGAGCATCTGGGCAGGCAGCTCGAGGCGATCGGTGGTCAGGTCGGCCCCGAAGCCCCATTTCACGGCTTCCGCCCAGCGCCGATCACCCCCGAGGTAGAGCAGCGGATTGCGCGCATCCTGGAGGGTGCGGAGGGCTGGCTAGCTGGGTTCCAGGAGGCGGCCCACCGGTACGGCGCGTTGCTCCCAGCGGGGCCGCGTGGCGCCACGCGTGAGGACCTGGAGGGCTGGGCCGCGGTGCTCGACGCGCTGGTGTCCCACGTGGACGAGCGCTGGCCGCTCGAGCTCGTGCCCCGGCTCTTCGAGAGCGACGCCACCGGCGTGGCGTCGCGCCGAGAGCTGGAGGCGCTCGCTGAGCAGGTCGCGCGCTACAGGTCGCTCGCTTCGTCCGTCGATCGCGGCCTGCTGCGCGAATCCGCAGCTGACGCGGCGCGCCTGGCCGGGCTGCGGGAGGTTGCGGCCCGCGCCTCCGATGCGGGCGTGACGCTCGGTTCCGCCCGCGAGATCCGCGATAGGCTTGAGATGCTGGTGCGCGCGCGGGGCCGCATCGCAGATGGGCTCGAGCATGTGCGCGTGTTTTGCTTGGACGCGCAGCTCACGTTGCCCGCGACGCGCGCTGTGAACGAAGGGCTGTACGCCCTCGTGTCGCTCGTTGATGGCGCGCCCATCGACGCCCTCCGTGTTCAGTGCGGGAAGTTAGCGGATCCTAGCGCGCTACGAGTGCTCGAGTCGCTCGCGGGTGCGCTGCGGGAGTGGACGGCGGCGCGGGAGGAGCTGGAACGCGACCTGTACCTGGATCTCCTTCCGTCCGAGCAGGAGCTGACTGACGCCGTGAAGACGCTGCGGGAAGGAGCCGCCTGGTACCGCGTGTTCCAGAGCAGCTGGCGGAAGGCGATCCGGCTCCACAAGCGGCTCTCGAGGGTCAAGGCACGGAAGCCCGTGGCCGAGCGGCTGCGGCAGCTCGAGGAGCTGCTGCGCCTTGATCGCCTGGGGGTTGCCTGGCGCAAGCACGAGGCTTGGACGAGTGTCCTGGGGAGCCCGGCGCCGGATGAGCCGTTCCCGCTCGACGAGCATCTTGCGGTCGCGCGCTGGAACGTCGCCGTGGCCTCGGCCCAAGAGGAGCTGGGTGCCCGCCTCTTTGAGCCGGCCGCTGTCGATCCTGAGGCGCTCCGCGCCCTACGGCGCCGGCTTTCGCCGCTCCGTACCGGGTCAACGAAGGTGAAGGAGGGCCTCGCCGCGCTCGATGCCGTTGTCGGGGAGGTCGCCAACCAGGCACCCGACGCTGACCTGGGGCCCTCGCTCCGGAAGGTAGATGCGCTCGTCACGTCGCTCGAACCTCACGCCGAGTGGCTCGCCACGGAGGTGCCGTCACACGCAAGATTCGAAGACGCTCTCGAGGGGTGTGTGGCGGCGGTTGAGCGGGTCAAGGTCCGAGAAAAGGTCTTGGACAACGTCGTCCTCAGGCAGCTGCTCGGGGCCGCGTTCGCCGGCGCCGATACAGACGTGGAGCGGCTCCTCGACCTCCATGCGTTCGTGCGGGGCTTCGAGCAGCTCGAGCTCCCCGCACCTGTGCGGGCGTTCCTGCGCTCCGGACATCCCGTTGAACGAGCCCGAATCCTGCGGCAGATTGCGCGTGAGCTCTCTGAGGGGCTCGCGCACTGCTCGGCGTATACCGCGGCGTTGGTTCCGTACGGCGAGCTCGAGCTCGAGGCTTGGAGTGGGACCACGCCGGAGAAGGACCTGCCCGGTTTCGCGGCGGGGTTCCGCGCCCGCTGCGAGCGGGCGCGCGGCGCCGTCGAAGCGCTGGTGCCTTGGTCGCAGTACCTTTCGCGCCGCCGGGAGGCCGAGGAGCTCGGACTCGGCGCGTTCGTGGCGATGCTGGAGCGGCGTGAGCTTGCGCCGCATGAGGGCGGCGACGCCTACTCGTATTGCGTCCATTCGAGCATCGTCCACGACGCGTTCGCACGGCACCCTGAGCTCGGGATGTTCTCGGGGCTCAAGCACGGGCGGGTACGCGACGAGTTCCAGCGGCTCGATCGCGAGGTGATCGCGCTCCGCGGGCTGGCCATCGCGGCCCAGAGCAAGAGCAGGGCGAACCCCCCGGACGGCAGGAATGGAGCACGGGTCGCCGAGAAGACCGAGATGGCGCTGATTGAGTACCTCTTGCCCCAGCAGCGGCCGCGCGTCCCGGTGCGCGCGCTGCTCCGGCGGGCAGGAAAGGCGGTTCAAGCCCTTAAGCCCTGCTTCATGATGGGGCCGCAGTCCGTTGCCCAATTCCTGGATCCTGCCGGCCTTCGCTTCGATGTCATCATCATGGACGAGGCCTCGCAGCTCCGCCCCGAAGAGGCCCTCGGCGCGGTGGCGCGCGGTCGTCAGCTCGTCGTGGTGGGAGATCCGAAGCAGCTCCCGCCCACGTCGTTCTTCTCCCGCGCGACTGCGACCGACGGCGACGAGGCCCAGTTCGCGACGGACGACGCGGAGAGCATCCTCGACGTGTGCTCCGCGCATTTCCGCCCGCTGCGCGCGCTGCGTTGGCACTATCGCTCGCAGCACCACTCGCTCATCGCGTTCTCGAACCACAACTTCTACAACAAGAACCTGGTCATCTTCCCGTCGCCGTACGGGCAGAGCGATCGGCTCGGCGTGAAAGCCGTCTATCTTGCGGACGCCGTGTACGAGGACCAGGTGAACTTGGTCGAGGCGCGGCGCGTGGTCGATGCCATCGTGGAGCACGCGGAGCGCCGCCCGGACGCGTCTCTCGGCGTCGTAACCTTGAACATCAAGCAGCGGGACGTTATCGCGGAGCTGCTCGACGAGCGGGTCCGTCGCTCAGAGGGCGCGGAGCGCTTCCGCCAGCACTGGCTCGAGAAGGGCCATCCGCTCTTCGTGAAGAACCTGGAGAACGTCCAGGGTGACGAGCGCGACGCCATCATCATCTCGACGACATTCGGCCGGCCACCGGGCGCCGGCGCGGTGCGCCAGAACTTCGGACCGATCAGCAGGAGCGGCGGGTGGCGCCGGCTCAACGTTCTCTTCACGCGGGCGCGCCAGTCAGTGACAGTGTTCACGTCGCTGCGACCTGACGACATTGTCGTAGACAACGGCACGCCCGCGGGGACGCGCGCGCTCCGCGACTACCTCGAATACGCGAGGACGGGGCAACTCGCTACGGCCGAGGACACGGGTATCGAGCCGGAGAGCGAGTTCGAGGCGGCCGTGATCGGGGTCCTAAAGGCACGGGGCTTCGAGGTTACACCCCAGCTTGGTGTGACCGGCTATCGCGTCGACATCGCGGTGAAGCACCCAGATTACCCAGGCGCCTACCTCGCCGCCATCGAGTGTGACGGGGCGACGTATCACTCGGCTCGCTCGGTCCGGGACCGCGATCGAATCCGACAGGAGATCCTCGAGTCGCTCGGTTGGCGCGGGAGGATTTGGAGGATCTGGTCAACCGACTGGTTCCGGTCGCCGCGCGCCGAGATCGAGAAGCTGCTCGGGTTTCTCAACGACCTTCGTACGACTTGGCGGCCCGATCACTCCCCGCTCTCGACGTGGATCGAGGAGGGCGGCGCGATTCCGGAGGGGAGGCCCGACGCGGCGCGGGATGCCGCGAGCGCGCGGGAGGTCGTGCAGCAAGTGTTGGTCGGCCCGGATGACGATCTGGAGGTTGAGGTCGGGGACCTCGTGCGCTACGTGGATATCGCGCATCCGGATGACGTGCTGACCGTTCGAATCGTCGGGCACGTCCCTGCCGTGCGCGACGGGCTCATCGGCTCTGCGGCACCGCTCGCCCAGGCGCTACTCGGCGCGGTCGTTGGAGACGAGGTGCCTTTCCACGTGCCGGGTGGGGTGCGGAAAACGCTCTGCATTAAGGAGATCAGGCGCACTGCGGCCGGTGACCAGGTTGGTAGAAGGGAGTTGGGCGTGAATGCAGGGTGACGTCGGGGGCGTCGGCGCTCGTACGTCGGACGGTGGCCGAACCAGCACAGCGTCATGCCTGGCGGAGTCCATCCAGCCGAGCGGGAACTCAGCAGTCGCCCCCTTGGCTTCCGGCCCTGAAGCGAATGGCTAGCAGCGTCCTCCAGAAACACGAAGGCCCCACCGGCAAGTACCGGTGAGGCCTCGTGATGACTGGCGGGCCCTAGAGGATTTGAACCTCTGGCCTTCGGATTCGTAGTCCGACGCTCTATCCAACTGAGCTAAGGGCCCTTGAAGCCTATTCGACTGTGCCGGCCGCGATGCGCTGGGCCGGGTTGCTGCACGACTGACTGGCGGAAAGGGAGGGATTCGAACCCTCGATACAGGTCACCCCGTATACTGGTTTAGCAAACCAGCGCCTTCGGCCTCTCGGCCACCTTTCCGAACCCTCGTTCTCCTTCACCTGGCGGAGGAGGAAGGATTCGAACCTTCGGAGGGCGTGAACCCTCTGCGGTTTTCAAGACCGCCGCCTTAAACCGCTCGGCCACTCCTCCGAATCCGTCCTCGTTCCGAAACGTTGCCAGCGGGCGCCTTCGGCGCGCGCGAGCGGACGGCCCATATACGGCACCGGCGGGCGGGGATCAAGGGGAGAAGCACGGCGGCGGGTGGGAGGCGAGGGGAGGGGCTCGGGTCCCTCGATTTCGCGTAACGGCGGGCGGTTCGGAGGAGGGATCCCTCGACCTCGCTCGGCCTGCGGCCTCGCAACGCTCGGGACAGAGCGGAGGAGGGGAGGGCAGGCGCCCGCTACCTCTCCACCCCCCTCGGAAACGCCTGCGCCGCGATGTGCTCGAGCCCGCCCATGTACGGCCGGAGCGCCTCGGGCACCATCACCGTCCCGTCCGCCTGCTGGTACTGCTCCAGGATCGCCACCACCGTCCGGCCGATGGCGACGCCCGAGCCGTTGAGCGTGTGCGCGAGCCTCGGCTTCCCGCCCTCGCCGCGGTAGCGCACGCGGATGCGGCGCGCCTGGAAGTCCTCGCAGTTCGAGACCGAGCTGATCTCCCGGTACGCGTCCTGGCCCGGGCACCACACCTCGATGTCGTAGGTCTTCGCGGACGAGAAGCCCATGTCGCCCGCGCACAGGAGCGACACGCGGTGGTGGAGGCCGAGGCGGCGCAGCACCTCGCAGGCGTCGTCCACCATCTTCTCGTGCTCGGCGTAGCTCTCCTCCGCCTTCGCGAACTTCACGAGCTCCACCTTGTGGAACTGGTGCTGGCGGATGAGGCCGCGGGTGTCGCGGCCGGCGGCGCCCGCCTCGGCGCGGAAGCACGGCGTCCAGGCGCAGTACGAGATGGGGAGCTGGTTCGCCTCGAAGATCTCGCCCCGGTGCATGTTCGTCACCGGGACCTCGGCCGTCGGGATGAGGTACAGCGGCGACTCGCCCTGTGTCTTGAAGAGGTCCTCCTCGAACTTGGGGAGCTGCCCCGTGCCGGTCATCGTCTCGGCGGTCACGAGGTAGGGCGGCAGGATCTCCGTGTACCCGCGGCTCGCGTGCACGTCGATGAAGAACGCGGCGAGCGCGCGCTCGAGGCGGGCGGCGGCGCCCTTGTAGATGGTGAAGCGCGAGCCGGAGAGCTTCGCGGCCTGCTGCCACTCGAGGATCCCGAGCGCCTCGCCGAGCTCCCAGTGCGGCCTCGGCGTGAAGTCGAGCTTCGCCTTCTCGCCCCAGGTCGAGACGACGCGGTTGTCGTGCTCGTCCTTGCCGTCCGGCACCGACTCGTGCGGCGGGTTCGGCACGAGCAGGAGGAGCCGCTCGATCTCCGCCTCGACCTGCCCGAGCTCCTGCTCGGTCGCCTTCACCGTGTCGCCGATCACGCGCAGCTCGGCGCGCGCCTTCTCGCCGGCCGCCCTGTCGGTCCGCATGAGCTCGCGGATCCGGCCGTTCGCGTCGCTCTGCTCCTTCTTCTGCCTCTCGAGCAGCACGTTCAGCTCGCGGCGGCGCGCGGCGAGCGGCTTCACGGGGGCGATCGCCTGGACGGCCGCCTCCCCGCGTCGGGCGAGCTTCTTCTCGAAGCTCTCGAAGTCCTGGGCGACGGCCCTGAGGTCGAGCATGGTGATCCTGTCTCGCCCCGAAAAGGAGCGTGAAATCGGCCGGTAGGAGTAGCTTTTAACTTCTGTGCGGGCAAGGGGTCTCATGAGCCGTGGCCCGCGCGAACGGCATGCCTGACGACGGAGACAGGACGCGGCGACCGTCGTTCCGGGTGCTCCCCGGCGGCGCGGCGCGAGCGTCCCCGGGCGAGGGCACTCCCGACGACGCGCTCCTCGCCGCGTTCCTCGTCGGCGACGACGACGCGTTCGGCGACCTCGTCCGCCGCCACGAGCGGCTCGTCCTCTCCATCGTCCGCCGCTACGCGCGCACGCCGGAGGACGCCCGCGATCTCGCGCAGCGCACCTTCCTGCGCGCCCTCGAGGCGGCGCGCCGCACGCTCCGCCGCGGCGAGCGCGAGGGCTTCGCCTTCCGCCGCTGGCTCGTGCGCATCGCCGTGAACCTCGCGAAGAACCACCTGCGCGACGAGCTGCGCCTCGGGCGCACCTCGCTCGAGGCGCTCGGGCAGAGCGAGGCCCACCCGGCGGTCGCGGTCGAGGCGCTCGAGGAGGCGGAGCGCGCCGCCGCGGTCCGGGCCGCCGTCGTCCGCCTGCCGCGCCGCATGCGCGAGGTCCTCACGCTGCGCGTGGACGCGGAGTTGCCGTTCGCCGAGATCGCCGACACGCTCGGCATCAGCGAGAACGCCGCGCGCGTGAGCTTCCACCACGCCACGCGAAAGCTGCGCGCCGCGCTCGCCCCGGAGGGCCAGCCATGAGCTCCGCGCCCGCCTGCAGCGAGTACGACGTGCTCCTCTCGCTCCACGCGGCGAACGCGCTGCGCGGGGAGGAGCGCGCCCGCCTCGAGGCGCACCTCGCGAGCTGCCCGGCCTGCCGCGACGACGTCGAGGCCAGTGCCGAGGCGCTCCGGCTCGCGCGGCTGCCCGCGCCCACCCCGGCGGAGCGGCGCGTCCTCGCCGACCTGCCGGAGCGCGCCGTCGAGGCGGTGCGCCAGGGCGAGCGGCGGCGCGGCGTCCTCCGGCGCATCGCGTTCGCGATGGGCGCGGTGGCGGCGCTCTCGCTCGTGCCGCTCCTGCCGTTCGTGACCGGGGAGCGGCGGCCGCAGCTCGGGGAGCTGCCGCGGGTGAGCGACGTCGCAGGCCACTCGGGCACGGCCGTCGAGCTGCGCGGCCCGGCCCTCGCGCTGGGCGGGTCCGCCGGCGACCGCGAGCACCCCGAGCTCGCGTCCGCGTCCGTCTCGGGGGCGGGGGCCGCGACGGCCCAGGTCCAGGCGGCGTCGTGGCAGGAGCCGGATCCCGATGAGCTCTGGGAGGACAGCTCGGTCCTCCAGTCCCTCGCCGAGGGCGAGGAGATGGCGTTCGCGGCGGAAGCCGCGGTGCAGTGAGGCACGGCCACCCCGGCCGTGCCCCGTTCGACAACGAAGGGAGAGACGTATGAGGAAGCTCCTCATCGCGGCACTCGTGTTCCCGCTCGCCGCCTTCGCGCAGGCGGGACCGCCGCAGAAGCAGCAGCAGCCACCGCCGCCGAAGCCGGGCGGCGCGCAGCAGGCGCAGCCGCCGGGCCCTGGCGCCGGCCCGATGCACGGGCAGGGCGGGGGCATGGGTATGGGCCAGGGACGCGGCGATCCGCAGCGGATGGAGCGGCGCATGCGCGTCGCGCGCACGCTCGGCCTCGCCGAGGCGCTCGACCTCGAGCCGGCCGAGGCGGTGAAGCTCTCCGACCAGCTCGCCAAGTCCGACGAGAAGCGCCTCGCCGCGCACAAGCAGCTCATGGAGGCCAACCAGACCCTGCGTCGCGCGGCATCCGGCGAGAAGGTCACCGCCGCCGAGGTCGATCAGGCCATCCAGCGGCTCTACGCCACCCGCAGCCAGCTCGAGTCGATCGATCGCGACGCGACGCAGGCGCTCGTGAAGGACCTCACCCCCGACAAGCGCGCCCGCGCGGTGCTCTTCCTCGAGCGCTTCCAGCGGCGCTTCGGGCACGGCCCCGGCCCCGGAATGGGAATGGGCATGGGCGGCCGCATGAGGATGCGCGGCGACGGCATGGGGATGGGGCCCGGCATGGGCATGGGCATGGGCGCCGGAGGGATGGGCGGCGGCATGGGGATGGGGATGATGGGCGGTGACTGCCCGAACCCGAACTGTCCGATGAACGGGCCGGACGGAGACGACGACAACTAGCTGCGGTCCGGAGTCTCCGCGCCCTCTTCCCGCGAGCAGCGGGGAGAGGGCGCTCGTGTCTGGGCAGCTTGGCGACGAACGCGGACGACGCGGCAGCGGAGGTGAGGCGGCGTCGTGTAGTGCGGCAGAGTGTCACACACCCACGCGATATCGCCCACCTGCGCCTCCATCGGAGAGTGCGACGCATCCCCGCAGTTCGGAGCACTCCCTCGCATGCGCCTCGCCGCACTCGTCGTCCTCGCCGTCCCCTCCCTCTCTCTCGCCGCCGACCCCGCGATCATCCTGAGCCCGAGCGCCGGGGACCTCACCGAAGGCTCGCTCCAGGTGACCGTCCAGCTCTCGAAGGGCTTCTACGACCAGGTCCTCGTCCCGAACCCGCTCGCCGACGCGCAGCTCACGGTCGTCGTGGACGGCTGCAGCACGCAGACGTTCTCGATCCAGAACGCGGCCGACGTGACGCCCGTCGCGAGGAACGCGCAGGGCAAGCCCGTCGGCGGCTGGCTCTGGAACGTCAACGCGGACCTGTCCGGCTGCAACTGCACCACCGGCGACGTCCGCACGCACCACTGCGACGGCTGCGGCCGCTCGTTCGACACCTGCAGCGGCGGCTCCGCGGCGTGCGCGCCGAAGAACGTCACGCTCGTGCTCACCGCCACGAACAAGCCGGGCAACTCCGCCTGCACCTCGTCCTCCTACGAGGGCCAGCTCGTGTGCAGCGTGGTGGGCGTGACGCTGCAGCCTGTCGAGGGCGCCAGCAGCGAGCAGTGGGTGCCCGCCAACTTCTGGGACACGACGAGCGGCACGCCGGTGTGCATCTCCCGCTCGAACAGCGGCATCCGCGGTCCCGCCTGCAAGCCGGTCGAGAACCATGGCGGGAACGCCTGTCAGTAGGCGAGTCGGCGCCGTCTTTGGGGGAGCCCCGTCCGTAAGGCGGGGTCCTCGCCTTTGGCGGCTGGGACCTGCCGGATCCGGCGGAGAGCGACGAATCGACGCCCCGGCCGGTCGCCCCACGCGCCACCGCGCCCGATCGCCATTATCCTTGCGGCGCGCATGTCCCCGACCGACCCTCGTCCCACGCTGGCCGTCGTCACCGGCGCCTCCGCCGGCATCGGCGCCGCCCTGGCCCGCGACATCTCCCGCCGCGGCCGCCCGGTGCTCGCGATCGCTCGCCGCATCGAGCGGCTCCAGACCCTCGCCGCCGAAGCGCGCGCGCTCGGCCAGGCCGAGATCATCCCCTTCACGGTCGATCTCGCCCGGGAGGGTGCGCCCGAGAAGGTCGCGGAGGCCGCGCGCGAGCACGGCGGCGCCGCCTGGCTCGTGAACAACGCCGGCTTCGGCGCCTACGGCCAGTTCGAGCGGCTCGACCCGGCCCGGGTGCGCGAGATGATCCGGCTGAACTGCGAGACGCTCGTCCTCCTCTCGCACGCGCTCCTGCCCGACCTGCGCGCCGCCGGCGACGGCGTCCTCCTCAACGTCGCGTCGGCCGCGGCCTTCCAGGCGACGCCCTACATGAGCGTCTACGGCGCGACGAAGGCGTTCGTGCTGTCGTTCTCGGAGGGGCTCGCCGAGGAGCTGCGCGGCACGGGCGTGTACGTCGGCGCCTACTGCCCGGGGCCCGTCTCGACCGAGTTCGGCGAGGTGGCCGGGGTCGGGAGCCGCTTCGAGCGCGTGCCGGGCCTGCTCACCGCCGAAGAGGCGGCGCGCGAGGCGCTCGCGCAGATCGAGCGGCGCGCCGTCGTCCACGTCCCCACCGCCGTCTACCGCCTCACCTCGACCGCCGTCCGCTTCATGCCGCGCGCGGTCGTCCGCCGTCTCGCCGCGCTCGCGCACCGGGAGGAGAAATGAGCCGCCGTTCCCCGAAGGACCGCGATCGCGACCGCGACGCCGCGCAGGGCATCCCGCCCGCCTACGAGGGCGCCGAGGTGCTGACCGCGCTCCTCGCCCGCGCGGGCTCGCGCCACGACGCCGCCGAGGTCGCCGAGGCGTTCCGGCGCGCGCAGGCGGCGGGCGAGCAGCGCTCCGCCGTGATCCCGGGCGTCTTCTCCGGCGAGCCGCACTTCGCCTCGCCCGACGAGGCGCGCCGGCTCTACGCGAACCTCTTCGGCCTGTGGGCGCGCGTCGCCGCTGGCGGCGGCCCCGAGGAGGAGTCGCCGCCGCCGGCGAACGTGGTAGCGGCGCAGGAGCCCCTGCCGGAGCTGCCCGACCGCGGCTCGCAGAGCGGGACGGAGCTCGCGCCCGAGCTCGTGGAGGCCGTCTGGCGCCACCTCGCCGCCCAGGCGCCGCGCGAGGTGCAGCGCCGGCGCGATCGCTTCATGAACGTGCAGCCCGACCTCGTCGCCTGGCTCGAGGCCGCGCCGCTGCCCGAGTCCGGCGCCGGCGCCGCGCAGGAGCTGGCGTTCGAGACCTGGGTGATGTTCGACCAGGCCTTCGGCGATCGCCTCGCGGCGGTGGACTTCGGCGCGCTGCGCACGCTGGAGCAGGAGCCCGCCGCGCTCGAGTCTTCCCAGCCGGCCCTCGCCGCGTACGTCTCCGAGCAGCTCGATCTGCTCGCGGAGGACGACGAGACCTTCACGCCCGAGGCGCGGGCCCAGGTGGAGCGGACGCTCGCGACGGTCGCCGGGGCGCTGGAGGGGGCGGTGAGCGAGCTGTCGTGACGGCGAGAGCGCCGCCGCGGAGCTACTGAACGTTGCTGCTGCGGGGCAGCACCGTCAGTTGTAGAGCGCGAGCGTGGCCAGGACCGCGGCGACGCTGAGCGTCGCGGCGAGCGCGCGCGTCCTCGCACCCCACGCCGGCTTCAGCAGGAGGAGCGGGGGAGCGAGGATCGCGAGCTCGAGCGCGGCGGCGAGCCCGTTCCGGAGCAGGAACCCGGCCGACCGGTATCCCTCTGCCGACCGCGCGTAGTACGCGATCGGGAGGAGGCGGACCGGCGCGAGGAACCCGCGCTCGTCGAAGGGCGCGAACGGCCGGATGGGCGGTCCGGCGCCCATGAGGAAGTCGAGGAGCAGGTGCGACAGGGCTGCGACGAGCAGCACGGCGAAGAGCCGCCCCAGCGGAGCGCGCACGAGCGGACGCGCCGCGAGCGCCAGCAGGCCCGCCGACGCCGTCGCGAACAGCAGGCTGTGCGAGAGGCCGCGGTGCGACGCCGCCCCCGGCCCGCACAGCAGGAAGAGCACGTCGAGGTCGGGGAGGAGCGCAGCGGCGATCGCGAGCGCCACGACCGCGCGCGGACGCTCCGCGCGGAGGCGATCGCCGGCAGAGGCGGCGACGACGGCGGCGGCGAGCGAGTGTCCGACGAAGGTCGACATGGTCAGTACCGGAGGAAGCCGACCGCGAGCACCCACGCGGTGACCGTCGCGGAGAAGATCGCGCCGACGGCGGGGTTGCGAGCGGCGCGGTCGAGCAGCGCGCTGACCACGGCGCAGAACGCGCCGATCGCGACGACGAAGAGCGTGAAGCGGCCGAGCCGCGGGCCCGCGAGCGGGAGCACGGCGGCGGCGGCGCCATACAGTACCGCCACAGCGGCTGCGGTGCGCGCACGGGGCCGGACGCCGACCTCGTCCGCCCCCGCGTGACCGACCACACCCTGCACGAACGCGAAGAAGGGGAAGAGCGCCGCGGCGAGCACGACCACCGCTGCGCGCCGCTCGGGGGCGGAGTCGAGAAGCGACACGTGGTACAGCTCGCGGTCCACGCCGGCGAGCGCCGCGACGTACACCAGCGCCGCCGCCAGGAGCGCCGGCGGCAACGCCCGGACGAGTTGCTGCGCTCCCGGTCCCGGCGCCCGCCTCCACCGCGCGAGCGCGAGCGCGTTCGCGGCGACGCCGGCCACCGCGAGCAGCGACGCCACGCGCTCTCCCTCCCCCAGCCGCACGAGCGCGAGCGGCGTCACGGCGTGCGCCGTGAGGAGCCCGATCCCGATCGCGAGCACGCCGATCGCGACGAGCCACGCGCGGCTCGCCACGGGCGGACTGCTCGGCTCGGCCGCCGAGGCGCACGCGCCCGCCCGTGCGACGAGCACCGAGAGGAGGACCGCCCCCGCGAGCGCGAGGAGCGCGAGGGCTCCGGCGAGGCGCGGCGTCACCACGGCCGCGGCAGGGTCGGCGGTCGGGCGGAGCGCGGGCTCGAGCCAGGCGAGCGTGTCGCGCATCACCGCCGGGCTGACGAGGAGCGAGAGGTGGTCCGCTCCGGGGACCACCTGCCAGGCGCGCGCGTCGCGCCGCGCGAGCTCACCGCTGCGCTCGCCTGCCCGCTCGAGCGTGCCAGCGGAGGCGTCGCGCAGCATGTCCTCGGCGAATCCCGCGATGAACCCGTAATCGTGCTCGGCGGTGACGACGAGCAGGTTGCCGGTGGCGGGCGAGAGCCCGCCCTCGTAGCCCGGCCCGATCATCACGAGCGTGGGGCGCCCCGGGTCCTGGCCCGCGACGCGGGCGAGGACGCTCGCACCGTACGAGTGGCCCACGAGCCCGACGCGCGCTCGCGCCACCCCGCGCATCGCCGCGATGGCGTCGAGCGCCTCCCGCGCGGCAGCGACCGCGCGCGCGTCCGAGTAGGGCTCGCGCGAGGCCCCGTGGCCAGGCAGGTCGATCGCGTAGGCGTCGACCCCGCTCGCGGCGAGCCGCCTCGCCAGCGGCACCATCATCGACTTGTTGCAGTGGAACCCGTGCACGAGGAGCGCGACGGGCCGCGCGCGATCGGGGACGCCGCGCGTCACCTCGAGCACCGGCACGCGCGAGGGCGAGGGGATCACGAACGCGTGCACCTCGACGGCGCCCCCCATCGCGCGCCACACGACGGGGGCGGAGAGCAGCGCGAGCCCCACGAGCCAGGCGGCGATGAGACGCCCGCCCTGGCGACCGCGCCGTGGCCGAGCTTCCCCGTCGAGCGTGTCCGCGGTCCCTGTCATCGCTCAGCGCCCGCTCAGTACACGAACGGCAGGAGCCGCCAGCGCGTGCGCGCCCGGTAGGCGGCGTACTCGGGATCGCGCGAGAGGAACTCCTCCTCGCCGCGGATGCGGACGAGCTGCGCGGCGAACGCGGCGATCGCCACCGCGACATTCCTCACGGTGAAGTTGCTCGCGACGTAGCCGAGGTGCGCGACCATGTACGAGGCGTAGAGCGGGTGGCGCACGAGGCGGTAGGCACCGCCGGAGCGAATGCCGCGGTTCGCCGGCAGGAGGCCCACGCTGCGGTTCAGGGAGATCAGGCCGGCGACGCCGAGCGCGGTTCCGATCGCCTGCACCACCTGCGCGGCGAACAGATCGTTCCCATCGGGCGCGGGGCGCAGGAGGAGCGGCAGGTACGTCCCGGCGAGCGTGCTCACCCACGCCGAAGGCGAGCTCGAGGTGGCCGCTGCCTGGCGCCGGACGACGAACAAGATCGCGAGCAGCGTCTCGAACAGGCCGATGAGCAGCACGCTCGCGCGCGGGCGATCCTGGAAGCTGTGGACGTGCGTGAGGGCGAACCCGCCGTAGAGCGCTGCCAGCGCGACGTTCGTGAAGGCCGTCCAGAGCCCGGCGCTGGTCACCCGATCGCTCATGCGCTCCGATGCTAGCACGCTGTGTACGAGCCCCGAACGGTGGGGCCCCCGCAGAAGGTCCCGCCTTCGCGACGCACCCGACGGGCCTAATACGAGGCCCGGAACCTGTTGGGTCGCGTTCACTCGCAGAGCGAGCAGGGACGCGCGCTGATCCGCGCGTCCAGCAGGCAGAACGTTCGCTTTCGACCGGCGACGAACGATCGTCTCGAGCGAGTGTCCCGAGGTCCCAGGACTCCCGATGAACGGCAACCGTCCGCACCTCCGCAGAGCAGTCGAGAGCATGTGGGGGAAGTAACCGAGCAGGCGCCGCGGCGACGACCGGACGAGCTTCTTCGCCTCGAGAGGCGACGACGCCGTGCGGACGCCGAATGGGCCTGGGAGGAGCGACCGCCCGCAGAGGTTTCCCGGCGCTCGCGGGCGCTCGGGGATCGCTCCGCACGCCCGGCTGGGGGCGGGCGCGAGCACGGCACACCCAGCCGGTGTGGACCATCGCGACGGGGGCACCGTTCGCGTGAGTGAAAGGGGCAGGCAATGACTCAGATGCTGAGGAAGCTGTGGAAGGACGAGGCGGCGCCGACGGCGGTCGAGTACGGCGTGATGGTGGCCCTGATCGCGGTCGTGATCATCACGGCCGTGGGCCTCCTCGGGACGAACCTGAGCACCACGTTCAACAGCGTCGCCGGCTCGGTCTCGGCGCCGTAGCGGTCTTCGTGATCCTCGACGCGCCGGCCGAGGCGTCCCGCGGCCGGCGCGAACGGACCCCATGAGCTACCCGCTCTCGCACTTCGCGCTCCTGAGCGCCCTCCTCGCGATCGCGTCGGCGTCCGACGTGGCGCACCACCGCATCGCCAACGCCCTCACCGTCGCGCTCGCCCTCGCGGGCGTCGCCGCGCAGGCGGCGGTGCACGGTGGCAGGGGCGCGGCGGGTGCGGTCGGCGGGATCGTGATCGTCGGGGCGTTGCTGTGGCCCGCGTGGTCGCACCGGATGGTCGGGGGCGGGGATCTGAAGCTGGGCGCGGCGGCGGCCGCGTGGGTCGGGCTGGAGCGCCTCCCCGCGTACCTGCTCGCCGCGGCGATCGCGGCGGGCGTCCTTTCGCTCGTCGCGTTCGGCGCATCCTCGCTGCGCGCGCGGAGCGAGATGCGGCGGAACCTCGTGGCGGTGGCGCTCGGCGCTGCCCCCACTCGTGTGTCGCTCGCGGCGGAGCACGGCCGCGCGCCCGTCCCGGCGGGCGCGGCCCTCGCCGTCGGCGCGCTGTTCGCCATCCTCACGGGGGGCACGCCATGAAGGCGCGAACGGGTCGCGCGTGGGCTCGGGGGGCTGCGGCCGTCGAGTTCGCGCTCGTGGTCCCGGTGCTGATGCTGCTCTGCCTGGGTGCCATCGAGTGGGGTTTCCACTTCTTCCAGCGCGAGATCATCGTCAACGCCGCCCGGGAGGGCGCGCGCGCCGGGAGCATCGCCGACTCGGATCCGGCCGGCGTCGCCGAGGCCCGGGCGAGCGAGTACCTGGGCGTCGCTGGGATCGACGCCTCGACCTGCAGCTTCGACATCCCTGATCCCATCGGCTCCGTGAGGGTCGCGGTCGACTGTCCGGGGGGATCGTTCACGCTTCTCTTCAACGACATCATGCCGGCGCGGATCGTCGCGACGGCCGAGATGCGCCGCTGAGCGCAGCAGCAGGGGGATCGACGATGACGAGCTCGGGCGGTGGCGATCGGGCGGGCAGCAACCTGCGGCGGGCGGCGGAGCGAGGCGCGAGGCGCACCGGTCTTCGAGCGGCGCTGTTCCTCGGGATCGCCGCGATCGCGGCGATGGCGACGGCGGTGCTGTTCACGCGCTACCTCGAGGCGAAGGCGTCGGCGGCGCGGGTCCCCACCACGAAGGTCGTCGTCGCCGCGGTGGACATCCCGTCGGCGACCACGCTCCGGGCGGAGTCGCTCGCCGTCATCGAGTGGCCTTCCGGCTCGACGCCGCAGGGGACCTCGGCGGATCCGGCCGCGCTCGTGGGCCGCGTCGTGACCTCGGCGACGACGAAGGGCGAGCCGATCCTGGCGGGCCGGCTCGCCCCGCCCGGCACTGCCGCCGGCCTCGCGGCCATCCTGCCGCCCGGGATGCGCGCCGTGGCCGTCCGCGTGGACGACGTCGTCGGGGTCGCGGGGTTCCTGCACCCCGGTGACGCGGTGGACGTGATCGTCACGATGAAGCCGTCGGACGCCGCGGGTCAGCCCCCGATGTCCAAGATCGTGCTCCAGAACGTGCGCGTGCTCGCCGTCGGCAAGGAGGTCGAGCGCGCGGACCGCAACTTCGACAAGGCGATGCCTGCCACGGTCGCGACCCTCATGGTCGACGGCGAGCAGTCCGAGAAGCTCGCCCTCAGCGCGAGCAAGGGCCAGATCCTCCTCAGCCTCCGGAGCGGCGCGGACGAGGACATGCTCGCCACGCCCGGCATCACGCCCCCCATCCTGCTCGCCGGCGGCCGCGAGCCGGAGCGTCCCGCCGCGGCGGCGCCCACGGCGGGCTCGCCCGGCCCGAAGGTCACCGCGGTGTCCTCGCGCCACCGCGCGCGCGCACCGGTCGTCGAGGTGAAGCCCGCGCCCGCCGAGAAGCAGACGGTCGAGATCCTCCGCGGCGACATGTTCGAGCGCCGCGACTTCACGAAGGAATCGCGCCAATGATCCCCCACCGCGCCCGTGCGCTCCTCGCCTCGCTCCTCGTCGTCGCCGGGCCCGCCGCCGCGCAGGACGGGGCGCAGACCACCCCCGCGCTGCGCATCGATCGCGAGATGGGGGCCGCCGGCGAGATGACGCTCGAGGCGGGCCAGAACCGGCTCCTCATCCTGTCGGAGCAGATCGGTCGCATCGCCGTCGCGAACCCCGAGGTCGCGGACCTGAAGGTCGTGACGCCGAACCAGGTGCTGCTCACGGCGAAGGGGGTCGGCACCACGGACCTCACGCTCTGGAACCGTGACAACCAGCCGCTCGTGATCGCGCTCCAGGTCGGACGGAACCTCGAGGCGCTGCGCACGCAGGTGAAGCAGCTCTTCCCCGGCGAGACCGTGAACATCACCTCGAGCGGCGACCTCGTCGTCCTCTCGGGGCAGGTCACGGACGTGCGGCTGCCGGAGCGCGTCGCGGAGGTCGCCCGCCTGCACGCGGAGAAGGTCGCGAACCTCATCCAGGTGTCGGGCGTGCAGCAGGTACAGCTCCAGGTCCGGTTCGCAGAGGTCGCGCGCACGGGCCTGCGCGAGCTCGGCGTCAACTTCTTCCACAAGTCGGACGACTTCAAGACGGTCGGCGGCCTCTTCAGCAACCGCACGCTGCCCGGAGACTTCCTGAACACGGCACAGAATCCCGCGATCCCGAGCACGGGCCCGCGAGGCCTCGCCGGAAACGGCTTTCCGCCGGACGTGCCGTCGGGGACGTTCCAGAACGCGTTCTCGGTGTTCCTGTCGCACATGGGCGACTTCCCGTTCAGCGTCATGCTGAACCTGCTCGAGCAGAACAACCTCGCGAAGTCGCTCGCCGAGCCGACCCTCGTCGCGCTCTCCGGTCAGGACGCGCGCTTCCTCGCGGGCGGCGAGCTGCCCATCCCCATCGCGTCCTCGTTCGGCCAGACGTCGGTCGAGTGGAAGCGGTTCGGCATCCAGCTCCAGTTCACGCCCACCGTGATCGGCGACGCCATCCACCTCTCCATGAAGACGGAGGTGAGCGACATCGATCCGAGCCTCGCGGTCACGATCGCGGGCACGAGCGTCCCCGGCCTCACCTCGCGCCAGAGCGAGACGAGCATCCGCCTCGCCGACGGCCAGAGCTTCGCGATCGCGGGGCTCGTGGCGGACCGGATCCGCTCGCAGATCGCGAAGTTCCCGCTCCTCGGCTCCATCCCGATCGTCGGCGCGCTCTTCCGCTCGCAGGCGTTCCAGCGCGACGAGAGCGAGCTCGTCGTGGTCGTGACCGCCCACCTCGTGAAGCCCGTCGCGCCGCACGAGCTGCCACGGCTGCCGACCGAGTACGAGATGAACGATCCCGGCGACCTGCCGTTCTACCTGCTCGGCAGCCAGGGCACTAGCGCCGAGGTCGCCGACCGCAGGCAGCCGCCGAGCGCAGAGCGTGGCGCGTCCGGGCAGAGCGGCTTCAGCCAGTGAAGGGAGCGACCATGGACACGATCCCGTTCTTCGTCACCGGGCTCGAGGCGAGCGTGCAGACCGCGCTGCTCTCGGCGCTGGACGATCTTCCCCTGCAGAACGTCAGCGACGCCGCCCGCGCCGTCGCCGAGCCCGGGAAGCCCGCAGTCGCGGTGGTGGGCCTGAACGGCGACCCCGAGACGGCGTTCCGCTCGATCTCCGGGCTCGCGGCGGGCGGCGTGCGCGTCGCGGTGGTCGGCGCGGCGAAGGACCCGGACCTCATCCTGCGCGCGATGCGCTCCGGCGCGCGCGAGTACGTCGTGGCCGGCGAGGCCGAGCGGCTGGAGCTGGCGGTCCGCTCGCTCGTGCGCCCCACGCCCACGGCCGCGGCGAGCTCGGTGACGGCGTTCTTCCCAGCCAAGGGGGGCATGGGCGCCACGACGCTCGCCGCTAACTCCGCGGCGTCGATCGCGGCTCGCGGCGCGCGGGCGTGCCTCGTCGACCTCGAGCTGCAGCTCGGGGACGCGATGTCGCTGCTCGACCTGCAGAGCACCTACACGGTGTCCGACGTTCTCGCGAACCTTCGCCGGCTCGACCGCGACCTGCTCGACAGCTCCATCGCGCGGCACCGCGCCGGGATGAGCGTGCTCGCGCAGGGCGACCGGCTCGACGAGGCCGACAAGATCGACGCCTCCGCGATCACACAGCTCATCGGGTTTCTGCGCCAGCACTACGGGAGCGTGGTCCTCGACGGGATCCACGGCTTCGACGAGCTCTCGCTCGCCGCGCTCGACGCGTCCGATCGCGTCGTCCTGGTCGTGACGCAGGAGGTCCCGGCGGTGCGGAACGCCCAGCGCACGGTCGAGATCTTCCGGAAGCTGGGCTACGACGACTCGAAGCTGCTCCTCGTCGTCAACCGCTACCAGGCGCGCTCGAACGTCACGCGCGAGGTGGTCGCCGACACGGTCCGGCTGCCGGTCACGGCCACGGTCACGAACGACTTCGCGCTGCTCGCGAAAGCGGTCGGGCGCGGCGCGACGCTCGCCGAGGTGGGAGCCCGCGCCCCGATCACGCGCGACGTCGAGGCGCTCGCGGCGCTGCTCGACGCCGAGGGCGCGAAGTCCTCCGCGCGCACCTCGTGGTGGCGGCGGCTGACGGGAGGCGGACGTGGGACTCGGTGAGCGGTTGCGCCAGCGCGCGAGCGCGGCCCCGGCCGCCGCGGCGCTCGCGCCGGAGTCGGCGCCGGAGGTATTCCACGACCTCAAGACCGAGCTACATCGTCGCATCATCGACAAGCTCGACCTCCAGGCGTTCGAGCGGCTTCCGGCGGAGCGCCGCCGGGAGGAGCTGCGGGCGGTGCTCTCCGGCGAGATCGGTCGGTCGGAGCTGCCGCTCAACCAGCTCGAGCGGGAGCGCATGGTGGGGGAGCTCCTCGACGAGCTCACCGGCCTCGGGCCCCTCGAGCCGCTCCTCGCCGACGGGACGATCTCGGACATCCTCGTCAACACCTACTCGACCGTCTACGTCGAGCGGCGCGGCAAGCTCGAGCTCACGCAGGTCCGGTTCGGCTCGAACGGGCACCTGCAGCAGATCATCAACCGGATCGTCGCCCAGGTCGGCCGGCGCGTGGACGAGACCTCGCCGATGGTGGACGCTCGCCTCGCCGACGGCTCGCGCGTGAACGCGATCATCCCGCCGCTCGCGATCGACGGCCCCATCCTCTCGATCCGGCGCTTCGGCGTCTCCCCCCTCAAGGTCCGCGACCTCGTCTCGAACGGCGCGCTCACTCCGGAGGCGGTCGGCTTCCTGGGCGCCTGCGTCAAGGCGAAGCTGAACGTGCTCATCAGCGGCGGCACGGGCGCCGGCAAGACGACGCTCCTCAACGCGCTCTCGTCGTTCATCCCCGACGCCGAGCGCATCGTCACCATCGAGGACTCCGCCGAGCTCCAGCTCCAGCAGCGGCACGTGGTGCGGCTCGAGACGCGCCCGGCCAACATCGAGGGGAAGGGCGAGATCCTCGCGCGCGACCTCGTGAAGAACGCGCTCCGCATGCGCCCGGACCGCATCGTCGTCGGCGAGGTCCGCGGCGGCGAGGTGCTCGACATGCTGCAGGCGATGAACACGGGCCACGAGGGCTCGATGACGACCGTCCACGCGAACACGCCGCGCGACGCGCTCTCCCGCATCGAGGCCATGATCGGCATGAGCGGCGTGCCGCTCAGCGAGGGCGCGACCCGCGCCACGATCTCTCGCGCGCTCAACATCATCGCCCAGCTGAACCGCGGTACCGACGGCCGCCGTCGCATCATGTCGATCGCGGAGATCACCGGGACGGAGGGCGCCGCCATCACCATGCAGGAGATCTACCGGTTCGAGCAGCGCGGCGTGGACTCGACCGGCAAGGTCATCGGCGAGTTCATGGCGACCGGCATCCGGGCGCGGGCGATGAGCCGGATCGCGCAGTTCGGCGTGGACCCCGCGGCCATCGCCGCGCACGTGCTGGAGGAGCGCTGATGCGCGAGCTCCTGATCGCCGCGGTCGCGCTCGGCATCTTCGCGGGCGTGGAGGCCATCTACTACGGCTTCCAGTTCGTCGGCGACCGGCGCCGCGCCGAGCTGCGCCGGCGGCTGCGCGCCATCGGCAGGGAGGGTGCGCTCGACGCCGAGCTCCTCCGCCGCGGGCGCATCGCGCGCCAGGCGTGGGCCGAGGGGCTGGTGACGCCGCTCCCCGGCGTCAGCTACCTCGAAACGCTCCTCGAGCAGGCCGACTCGCGCTGGACCGTGGCGCAGCTCTTCGGGATCTCCGCCGCGGCGGCGGGGACGGGGCTGCTGCTCGGCCTCGTCCTCCGGCTCGGGCTCCCCATCGCCCTGCTGCTCGGCGTGGCGGGCGCCGGCGCGCCGCTCCTGTCCGTCCTCTCGGCCAGGAGCCGACGCAGTCGCAAGATCTCCGAGCAGCTCCCCGAGGCGCTCGAGATGATGGCGCGCTCGCTCCGGGCCGGGCACGCGCTCACCTCCGCGTTCCAGGTGGTCGCCGGCGAGATGCCCGAGCCAGTGTGCATCGAGTTCGCGCGCGGGTACGACGAGCAGCGGCTGGGGCTCTCGCTCGAGCAGGCGGTGCTTCACATGGCGGATCGCTGCCCCGGGAACTCCGACGTGAAGATCTTCGCCGTCTCGGCGGTGATCCAGCGCGAGACAGGCGGCAACCTCGCCGAGATCCTCGAGAAGATCTCGGACACCATCCGCCAGCGGTACCGCTTCTACGGCAAGCTGCGCGCCCTCACCGGTGAGGGTCGCGCGTCGGCGTGGGTGCTCGGCGTGTTGCCGATCATCGTCGCGCTCGCGGTGTCGGTGATGAACCCCGGATACCTGCGCACGCTGGCCGAGAACCCGTCGGGCCACTGGATCGTGGGCTACGCCCTGGCGAGCTGGGCCGCGGGGATCGTGTGGCTCCGAAGCCTGACGCAGCTGGAGATCTAGCGCATGCCGATCGACCCGCTCACGCTCGCGATGGGATGCCTCGCCACGATCGCCGTCGCGTCGCTCGGGGCGGCAGCACGCTCGTTCCGCGCCGGCGCCGATCCCGCGGTGCGGCGGCTTCGCGCGGCGTCGCCGGATCCCCACGCGCCCGCCGCGGCGGTGGTCTCGGGCGAGCGGCTCGACGTCGGCGCGCCGGAGGCGTCGCGCGGGAACACCTCGCAGGGTGACGAGGACGCGGCATCACGACTGCGCCGGCAGCTCGTCTGGGCGGGGTTCCGCTCGACGCGGGCGCCTCACCTGTTCGTCGCCTCCAAGGCGGTGCTCTCGTTCGGCCTGCTGTTCGGGTTCCTGTTCGTGAACGCCTCCCGGGCCGAGCCCGTGCGGTTCGCCCTCGGCATCGCGATCTGGCTGGCCGGTGCGGGCTTCTTCCTGCCCAACCTGTGGCTGTCGTCGCGCATCACCAAGCGTCTCCGCCAGATCGATCGCGCCCTCCCGGACGCGCTCGACCTGCTCGTCACGTGCGTGGAGGCGGGCCTGGGGCTCGACGCGGCGCTCCAGCGGGTGTCGGCGGAGATCGCGCTGGCGTGGCCGCTCCTCTCGAGCGAGCTGAGGCTCACGTTCCTGGAGGTGAAGGCCGGCATCCCGCGGATGGACGGGTTCCGGCGGCTCGCGGCCCGGACCGGCTCCCCCGAGCTGCGCGCGCTCGCGGCGACCCTCACGCAGACCGAGCTGTTCGGCACGAGCATCGCGTCTGCGCTGCGGGTCCAGGCCGAGGGCATCCGCATCCGCCGCATGCAGCGCGCGGAGGAGCGCGCCGCGTACGTCGCCGTGAAGATGACGCTGCCGCTCGTCCTCTGCATCCTCCCCGCGCTGTTCGCGGTCATCATCGGCCCCGCCGCGGTGAACATCATGAAGACCCTCATGCCCATGCTCGGGGGACATCGATGAACCGGTCGCGCTCGCTCGCGGTGTCCTCCGCCGTCATGCTCTCCGCCGTCCTCCTCTCCGCCTGCGCCACGACGCGTCGCGCCTCCCAGGAGGGAGTGTCCGGCGTCAGGCTCGCGGTCGCGCGCGATCTCGTCGATCGCCGCCAGTACGGCGACGCGCTCGCCGCCATCCAGGCCATCCACGAGAGCGAAGGGCGGTCGGCCGCGACGTTGACGCTCCGTGCACGGGCCTACCGCGGGCAAGGCAACACCGGCGACGCCGAGGACGATCTGCGCGAGGCGCTGCGCATGGACCGCGACTATGCCCCGGCCCACGCGGCGCTGGCGATCATGGACGACGAGGCGAAGCGCTGGGCGGACGGGGAGGGGCATCACCGGCGCGCGGCGGAGCTTGCCCCGCAGAACGCGGCGTACCTGAGCGACTGGGGCTGGGCCCTCTACCGGCAGGGGCGCACGCAGGACGCGCTCGCCCGCCTGCAGCAGGCGGTGCGGCTCGATCCGATGCCGGCGCGCTACCACAACAACCTCGGCTTCGCGTACGCGCGGGCGGGCGACTTCACGCGCGCCGCGCAGCAGTTCGCCTCCGGCGGCTCGCCGGCAGAGGCGAAGAACAACCTCGGCTACGCGTACGAGCTCGCCGGAAACCTGCCGCAGGCGTTCGCGGCGTACTCGGACGCCGTGCGGCTCGCCCCGGGCTTCGCCCGCGCGCGCGCAAACCTGGAAGAGGTCGCCAAGAAGCTCGACCGCGCGGTTCCGTCGGAGCCCGCGCGGCCGGAGAAGGTGCCCTCGGGGAGGATGCAATGAAGACGCTGGTTTTCACGGCGCTCGCCGCCCTCGCGGCCGGGTGCGCGAGAGAGCACCTGACGGAGACGCATGGCCGGGCCATGCGGGAGATCTTCGTCGCGCAGCAAGCGAACCCCGGCGCGCCTCGCGTGCCCGCGCCCGCGGCGCTCAACGGCCTCGACTCGCAGGAGGCGACGATCATCGCGGAGACCTACCGCAAGAGCCTCGCGCCGAAGGGAGAGAAGGTCGAGGAGCCGCAGGTCCTCATGCTGACCCCCCAGACCACTCGCGACCGGCAGCGGCCGCTCGCGCCGTCGGTGCCCCCCAGCCGGTGAGAGGGACGTCATGCGCGCGCGAGGAACGAGGCGGGAGCGCGGAGCGGTCGCGGTGATCGTCGCGATCATGCTGCTCGTGCTCGGCGGGTTCATGGCGCTCTCGCTCAACGTCGGGCACCTGATGTCCGTCCGGGGGGAGCTGCAGAACGCGAGTGACGCGGGCGCGCTCGGGGGCGCGTGGGATCTGGACGGCACGGCCGAGGGGGTCGCGAAGGCGCGCCTCGCCGCGTTCGACTACACGGGCCGGCACTCGACGGACATCCAGCAGCTCAAGAACTCCGACACCACCGTCGAGTTCGGGTACTGGAGCGTGAACTCGAAGAAGTTCTTCCCCATCGCGGACCCCACCGCGACCGTCGACCTCCTGCACGCCACGAACGCGGTGCACGTCACCGCCACCCGGGCGGGCAACAATCCCGCCCCGGTGTTCTTTCCGGTGTTCGCCGGAGGCAAGAACACGGCCGACGTCGGCGCCGACGCGATCGCCGTGCGGGGGGGGCCGTGCGAGGAGAAGTGCGGCCTGCCGCTCGCGTTCGCGAAGTGCCAGATCCTGAACGCGACCGGCGGCCTCAAGACCTGCGAGGAGGGCCTGCCGCTCTACTTTCACAGCGACTCTTCCGACAACATCGGCTTCACCGTGCTGAACCAGTACCCGGACGTCAGCACGAGCTACATCCGCATGATGCTCGACGGGTTCAAGACCGACCCCCCGACCTGCGGGTCGCCCATTTTCGCGGATCCGAACGTCCTCATCGAGGTCTCGAACGGCTCGAACCTGAACCCGACGATCGACGACTTCGCGTTCCTGGTGGGCAAGGGGCCGTATCCCGTCCCCATCATGGACCTCCCCTGCGAGGCTCCGCCGCCGAGCGGGACGTGCTCGACCACCGGGGGGACGGACTCGAAGTTCGTGAAGTCCGCGCCGCTCGTCGCGTTCGCGAGCGTGACGGTCGCCTACGCAGGTCTGGTGAAGAACTTCCCGAAGGACCAGCCGCTCCCGCCGGGCTCGGAGTGCTGGCAGAAGAACTCCAAGGTGCTGGTCCTGACGCTCCACTGCGACGTACCGACGAAGGCGACGGCCGGCTGCGAGTTCTTCGGGCTCCTTCCTCCCCCTAAGCTCGTGCACTGACCGGCGCAGGAGGCCGTATGAGCCGACTCCTTCACGTCGCCCTGCGCGCGCTCTGGGCGGACGAATCGGCGCCCACGACCGTGGAGTACGCGATCATGGCCGCGGGGATCGCCGTCGCGATCTTCGTGGCTGTGGGGTCGCTGGGCGGGGCGGTGAACGGGCTGTTCGATCAGATCGCGACGACGTGGCCGTGAGTCTCGCGGCCCCAGCCGTGGTTTCTGCCGAACGTGACACGAGCGCCCCCACGTCTGGCGCGGCGTTCGTGTTCGTCTCGACCTGGGCGCTGCTCGCGCTCGGCGCAGGCTCGAAGCTGCTGCAGGACCCGGGCACGCTCTGGCACACGCTCACGGGCGAGCGGATCCTCGGCGGGGGCTTCCCGCACCAGGACTGGCTCAGCTTCACGTTCGGCGGCCATCCGTGGATCGCCCACCAGTGGCTCGGCGAGTGCCTGATGGCCGCGCTCCACCGGATCGGCGGGCTCGACGCGCTCGTCGTCGCGACCGCCGGCGGGATCGCGCTCCTCTTCGCCTGGCTCCATGCCCGCCTCGTCGCCTCGGGAGTGAGCGCGCTCTGGGCCGTCCTGGTGGTCGCGCTCACCGCGGTCGCGACCTCGCATCATTTCCACGTGCGGCCGCACATGCTCTCCTTGTTCGCGTTCGCCTGGCTGTACGGGAGGCTCGCGGACGTCGACGCCGGCAGGCGAAGCCTCGCCGCGCTCTGGCCAGCTCCGCTCGTGTTCCTCGCATGGGTGAACGCGCACGGGGCCGCCGTCGGGGGCCTCGCGACGCTCGCCCTGTTCGCGCTCGCCTGGCTCGGCGCCGCGGCCGTGGGGGCGCGGTCCCCGATCCGCGGAGCGCGCGCGGCCGCGGCCATCGCCGCGCTCCTCGTCGCGTGCGTCGCCACCGTGCCGCTGACCCCGTACGGCCTCGACACCGCGCGCACGTGGTCCGCGATCCTCGATTCGCAGGCGCTGCCCCGGCTCATCATCGAGCACGCCTCGCTCGTGCGAACGGGATCGTGGCAGGTGCTCGCCCTCGCGGCGGTGTACCTGGCTGCCCTCGCGGGCGCCTCGCGCCGCGACCTGCGCGCGACGAGCCTCGTGCCGCTCGTCTGGCTCGCGCTCGCGTTCGACCGCATCCGCCACGCGCCGTTCTTCGCCGTCGCCGCGGCGATCGCGCTCGCCGAGCTCCTCCCGAACGCCCGCTGGGTGGAGGCGCTCGCGCGCCGCGGCTTCCGGGTGCAGGGCGGCCCGGGGTCGATGCCGGGGCGTCGCTTCGCCTTGGGTGCGCTCGCAGCCATCGCGGCCGCCGTGATCGCGGTCGGAGCGCTCTGGGCGCGCTCGCCGGATGGCGCACCGGTGCTCGCTCGCCTCGACAAGAACCGCTGGCCCGTGGAGCTCCTGCCCGCGCTCCGTGCCGCAGCGCGCGACGCGCCCTCGGGTGCGCCCATCCTGAACGACATGCCCTTCGGGGCCTTCGTCGCCTACGAGACCCCCCGGCTGCGCATCTTCGTGGACGATCGCTGGGAGCTGTACGGAGACGACTTCATGCTGGGGTACGTCCGCGCAGAGCCGAGCTGGCTCGACGGGTGGGTGGCCCGCTCGGGCGTGAGCCTCGCGCTCGTGCAGAACGGCTCTCGCCTCCAGCACTACCTCGAGCGCGACGGCCGCTGGAGCGTGGTGGCGACCTCGAGCGCGGGGGCGCTCTACCGGCGCGCCTCCCTGGCGCGCGCGCCGTGACTGCTCGCACGTCCGGGCCAGCAGCCAGCCAGTTCGGGGAGGCCCGCTTGCAGGCGGCGGGCTAGCGATATTTCCGCTCGCAGCGCGAGAAGCGAGGCTTTCCGGGACCGGCGAAGGGATCGAGGCAAGCGAGCTCCAGCGTGCCGCCCGCGGGGAGGATGGAGGCGCAGATCGTCCCCGCCGGCCGGCCGTCCGTGCAGGGGCGCAACGTCCAGATCGGGAAGGACAGCTCGGGAGCGCGGTAGCCGCCGAGCTCGATGTCGGCGAAGTCGCCCCGAGCGGCCACCACGATCCCGTTGCCGGGTGCGGCCCGGATCCGGAACGCGGTGGACGAGGGCTCGTAGTTCCCCCACGCGAAGCACCGGCCCGCGCACGCCCGGTCGACGACGTGGGTGAACGGCGCGACGCGGGAGGGCGGAGAAGCGATGGCCCCGACGATGCGTGACCCGCGCGGCAGCTCTCGCGCGGCCGCGTTGACCTGCCCCTGGAACGAGGAGAGGGCGGTCCAGTCGAGCGAGAGGGTCGCGACCCAGCACGCGGCGAGGGCGATCGTCGCCGCGAGCTGGCGGCCCGAGCGCGGCGCGCACGCCGCCACGCCGGTCCACGCGATGCCCACGAGGACGGAGCTTCGCTGGACGAGGTAGCTCGCGGGTACGTCGAACCCCGGGAACAGGATCGCGTCCGGGAGGATCACGCCGCTGGCCGTGGCGAGCACGGCGACGGCGAACACGGGGTGCTCGAGCGCGGCGTTCCCGACCTCACGGAGCCAGCGCCGGATCACGACCGCCCACAGGGCCAGCAGCGCGAGCATGAACAGCCGGTACTTCGCGTCGAACACCCAGAGCTGGTCGGCGCCCGAGACGGTGGCCCACTGGTCGGTCGAGTAGAGCGAGCGGCGCGAGATGCGGAGGGCCGCCGCCGCCGCGGCCTCGACTCCGAGCGCGGCCGCGAGGAGGACCCCCGGGCGCGCGACCCGTTCCCGTACGGCGAGCGCCAGCGCGGTCGCCGCCCCCACCCCCGCGACCGGCAACGGGCTCCCGGTCACCGCGAGCGCGAGGAGCGGGGCCGCCAGGCTGAGCCGCACGGGCCAGCGCGCGCTGGACAGGACGGCCGCGCCCGCGAGCATCGAGAGCGATGCTGCGGCGGTCCAGTTCGACAGGCCCATGTGGAAGTTCCACCCGAGCGCCAGCATCCCGAGCACGGGGAGCCATTCCCAGGCGGGCCGCCCCGACAGCGCCCGGCAGAACAGGAACGAGGACCAGAGCGAAAGGTGCGCTGTCGCGACGAGGGCGACCTTCTCGACCTGGCCGGGAGTGAGGACGCGAACGAGGGCGCCGAGCACCCGGTCCACGAGCACGTTCGTCGTGGGGGCCGCGAGCCAGAGCCCGCCGGCCTCGCCACGCTCGATGAGCAGCGCGAGCCAGGCGTTGTAGACGTGGCTGTGCAGGTCTCCCGACGGGAACTCGGAGACGAGCAGGGGCGGCAGCGTGACGAGCGCGACTACCACCGCCGTGATCCCCGCACGCACCGCGAGCGCGGGCGCCTGGTCGACGCGTCCCGTGGGTCCGGCCTGCACGCCCTCATCATCCCATGGTGCGATCGGCTTCATCAACGTGGGTCGCTTCAGGGCCGTGCGCGGTCGAGGTCCGAGGCGCAGCGGTCGACGGTGCCGGAGCCGACGAGCCGGACGAACGGATCGACGCAGCTGGGCAGGAGGACCTCGCCCGGCGTCGCCCGCGACGCGCAGAGGCGCGCGTCCGGACCGCCGCGGCGGCACGGACCGATCTTCCACAGCTCCAGCGGCGGCGGCGGAACGCGATAGGCGCCCGCGTCGAACGCGAGGAACGCGTCGGTCGTTCCGATGACGAAGGGGTTCTCGGCGGAGGCCCTCATCCGGAAGGCGCGCGTGGGCGCCTCGTAGTTCCCCCACGCGAAGCAGCGCCCGGTGCAGGCGAGGTCGAGCGACCTGTGTAGCGGGTACCGGCCGGGGCCGAAGACAGTTGCCACGACGCGCCCTCCCATCGGGACGTCGTGGACGGCGGCCTCCATCGTCTCGTGAAAGGCAGACAGCCTCGCCCAGTCCACGAGCACGAGCGCGGTCCAGGAACCCGTGACGGCGCACAGCAGCGCGAGCCGTCGCGGCGAGAACCGGGCCTGGGCTGCGACGGCGATCCACCCGACGCCGGCGAGGAGAGAGGCGCGTCGCGAGAGATAGAACGCGGGGACCTCGTACCCAGGGAACAGCAGCGTGTCGGGAGTGCCCGCGGCGCACGCGGCGGAGAAGAGCGCTACCGCGATCGCAGGGCCGGCGAGCGCCCCCTCGCGATGCGCGTCGCGGATTGCCCAGGCGAGCACCGCGGCGAGGAGGAGCGTGAAGAGCGCGTACTTGGCGTCGAACACCCAGAGCTGATCCGCGCCCGAGAACGCGAGCAGTTGACCGCTCCGGTAGGCGCCGATCCCGGAGGCCACCACGGCTGCTCCGACCGCCAGGGCGCCGCCCGCGGAAGCCACTACGATCGGCACCGGGCGCAGCCCCGGACGCCGGAGCAGCCAGACGATCGCGCCGGTCGCGAGCCCCCAGGCTGCCGGCAGCGGATTGCCGATCGCCGCGAGGGCCAGGATGAGCAAACCGGCGACGAGGCGTCGCGCGTGCACACGCGCTCCGAACAGCAGGCTCACGGCGAGCAGCGAGAGGGCCGCCGACGCGAACCAGTTCGAGAGGCCGGTCTGGAACGCCCATCCGATGGTCAGGACGGCGAGCGCGGGCAGCCACTCCCAGGCCCTCCGCCCGGAGAGGTTCCGGACGAAGAGGAACGCCGACCCGAAGAACAGGTTGGCGAGGACGACGAGCACGACGCGCTCCGCGTGGCGGGGAGACAGGACGAGGAGCAGCCCTTCCAGCGGTACGTCGACGAGGCGGTTCGTCCAGCCCGGCGCGAGCCACAGCCCCGGCGCCTCGCCGCGCTCGACGAGCGACGCGAGCCACGCATTGTAGACGTGGCTGTGCAGATCGCCCGCGGGGAAGTACGGCACCAGCGCCGGGGCGTTCACCACGGCGAGGGAGGCGAGGAAGATCCAGAGGTCGACGCGCGAGAGCCAGCGCTGACGAGGGGGAGCCGTCGTGCCCTGCGGCTCCATCGCGATCAGGCCGGTAGCCCGTCCAGGAACTTCTGCAGCGCCGCGTTGAACCCCTCCGTCGCCTCCAGGTTCGCGAGGTGCCCCGCCTTCTTCAGCTTCACGAGCTTCGCGCCCTTCACCGCCTTCGCCATCTTCTCGGACTCGGCCGGCGGCGTGAGGGAATCCTCCTCGCCCACGATGACGAGGGTCGGGCAGGTGATCTTCGCGAGCGTGGGCGTCGAGTCGGGGCGCTGCGCCATCCCGCGCTGCGCCGCGGCCACGCCGGCGGGCGTGCCGCGGCGGATGAGGTCCCGCACCTCCTTCACGACCGCCGGATCGGGGTCGGGCCGGAGGAGCTTCGGGACCATCTCGTCCGCCACCCACCCGAGCCCCTTCTCGAGCGCGGTCTTGGCGAACTTCTCCCGCCCGGCCTTCCCCTCGTCCGTGTCGGCCGTCGCCTTCGTGTCGCAGAGCGCGAGCCCGCGGAAGAACCCCGGGATCTGCCGGTACAGCTCGAACGACAGGTAGCCGCCCATCGACAGGCCTGCGACGGCCGCGCGCTCCACGCGAAGGTGCGCGAGCAGCGCCCGCACGTCCTCGGCGAGCACCTGCATCGTGGACGCCTCGCCGCGCGGAGTGGACTGGCCGAGCCCGCGGTAGTCCGGCGCGACGATCCGCCAGCGCCCCTCGAGCGCCGCGATCTGGCGCTGCCACATGCCGGAGTTGAGCGGGAAGGCGTGCAGGAGGAGCAGCACGTCCTTGTTGCCGGTCCCCGCGTCGCGGTAGTTGAGCTCCGTGCCGTTCACGTTTGCGATGGGCATGACTCAACGTTTATCCCTTTTCGGCCTGGTTGCCGGACGTCCCTGCGGGGCCGGGCCGCCCTGGCCCCTACCTCGGGCTTCGGCAGGCTCGGCCCGGGCGGGCAGGGGGCGCCAGCCGTCGCCGGCGATACCGAGCGGCCAAGTTCGTCCGGGGCGGTTATGAATGAGGCCGCCGTCGCGACCGGCGACGGAGCAAGGAACGGGATGGTGAACCAGGATACGGCTGCTCGTCCGGCCACCCAGGCGGGGACGAGCGAGGGCATCGGCTACTTCGCGCGCTTCGGCGTTACCGAGCGGATGATCGCGCAGACGCTCGCGACCGCGCTCACGCGGGGCGGCGAGCACGCGGACGTCTTCTTCCAGCACCGCGTAGGGTCCGATCTCGGCCTCGAGGACGGCGCGGTGAACCGCGCCTACGCGACGGTGGAGCTGGGCGTCGGCGTGCGGGTCGTGAAGGGCGACCAGACGGGCTACGGCTACACGGAGGACCTCTCCCTGCCGGCGCTCCTCGAGTGCGCCCGCACCGCGGCGGCGATCGCGGACGGCCCCTCGCGGCCCGTCCCGGAGCGGCTCCACGTCCGGGCCGGCCTGCCCGATCGGTACCCGCTCATCCGCCCGTGGGAGGAGATCCGGCCCCAGGAGAAGCTGCCGCTCCTCGCGGGCCTCAACGAGCGCGCGTTCGCCGCGGACGAGCGCATCAAGAAGGTGAACCTCTTCCTGCGCGACGAGTCGGGCGCGATCCTCATCGCCGACTCCTCCGGCCGCATCGTCGAGGACCGTCAGCCGATGACGCTCCTCTACCTGTCGGTGCTCGCCGAGGCGAACGGCCGCCGCGAGCAGAACGGCTACAACGTCGCCGGCCGCGCGGGCTTCGACTTCTACTCGCCGGAGCGGCTCGACCGCGTGGTGCGCGAGGCGGTCGCCCGCACCACGATCCTGTTCGACGCGGTGACGCCGCCCGCCGGCGAGATGCCGGTGGTCCTCGCCGCCGGCTCCTCCGGCATCCTGCTCCACGAGGCGATCGGCCACGGCATGGAGGCGGACTTCAACCGCAAGGGCGTCTCGATCTACGCCGACAAGATCGGCAAGCGGATCGCCCAGCCCTTCGTGCAGATCGTGGACGACGCCGCCAACGCGGGCGCGCGCGGCGCGATCAACGTGGACGACGAGGGCAACGACGCCGGCACGACGCACCTCGTGCAGGACGGCGTGCTCACGACCTACCTGCACGACGCCATCTCGGCGCGCCACTTCGGCGTGCGGCCCACCGGGAACGGCCGGCGCGAGAGCTACCGCCACGCGCCGCTGCCGCGCATGCGCTCCACCTACATGCTGCCTGGGCCGCACCGCACCGAGGAGATCATCCGCTCGGTGAAGAAGGGCATCTACTGCATGAACTTCTCGAACGGCCAGGTGAACATCGGCGCGGGCGACTTCACGTTCTACGTGAAGAACGGCTACCTCATCGAGGACGGCAAGCTCACGCGGCCGGTGAAGGACGTGAACATCATCGGCAATGGCCCGCAGGCGCTCGAGCGCGTGGACATGGTCTCGGACGACCTCGCCATCGACGAGGGCGGCTGGACCTGCGGCAAGGACGGGCAGAGCGTGCCCGTCTCGCAGGGCCTCCCCACCGTGCGCGTCTCGTCGATGACGGTCGGCGGCCGCGGCACGTGATCCTCTTCGCGCCCGTGGCTCGACCTGCTCGCCACGAGCGGGCCCACGCGACTCCTCTGCTCCGCTCGCCCTGAGCCTGGCGAAGGGCGAGCGGAAGAACGGAAGAACGGTCCTCCATGTCCGACCTCCTCGACATCACCCGCCGCGCCGCCGCGCTCGCGCGCGAGAAGGGCGCGACCGACGCGTCCGCAGGCTCCTACCGCGCCCGCCACGTCGAGGTCGCCTGGCGCGACGGGAAGGTGGAGAAGGTCTCCGAGGCCACGACCCGCGGCCTGGGCCTGGACCTGTACGTCGACGGCCGCTACGCCGCCGTCTCGACGAGCGACCTGCGCCCCGACGCGCTCGACCGCTTCGTGGAGGACGCCGTCGCGCTCGCCCGCACGCTCGCGCCGGATCCGCACCGGCGGCTGCCCGACCCGGAGCTCTACCGCGGCCAGGCGAACGTCGACCTACAGCTCGAGGATCCCGACTACGGGAAGGTCGACGCCACGCGGCGGCGCGCCGAGGCGGAGGCGATCGAGGCCGCGGCCCGCGGCGTGCCCGGCGCGAGCGCGATCCTGTCCGTCACCACGAGCGTCTCCGACACGCGCTCCGAGAGCGCCCTCGTGCAGACGAACGGCTTCGAGGGCCAGCGGCGGGGGACCGACTTCTGGATCGGCGCCGAGGTGACGGTCCTGGATCCCGACGGCCGCCGGCCGGAGGAGTACGCGGCCTCGGGTGGACGGTTCCGGAGCGCGATGGAGACGCCGGAGGCGATCGGCCGCCGGGCCGCCGAGCGGGCCATCGCCCGCATCGGAACCCGCAAGGGCGAGTCGGCGGTGCTCACCATGGCGCTCGACAACCGCGCGTCCGGCAGGATGGTCGGCATGCTCTTCGGCCCGCTCGCCGCGGCGGCCATCCAGCAGAAGCGCTCGTTCCTCGAGGGCAAGATCGGCGTGCAGCTCGGCAGCCCGCTGCTCACCGTGAAGGACGATCCGCTCGTGCCGCGCGGCCTCGGCTCGCGCCTCTACGACGGCGAGGGGATCGCAGCGCGGCCGTTCCCGGTCTTCGAGGAGGGCGTGCTGCGCAGCTACTACGTCGACACGTATTACGGGCGGAAGCTCGGCCTCCCGCCCACCACCTCGCGCAGCTCGAATCTCGCGTGGGCGCTGGGCGGAAGGTCGCAGGCACAGCTTCTCACCGACCTCGGCGAGGGCGTGCTCGTCACCGGCTTCCTGGGCGGCAACTCGAACGGAACGACCGGCGACTTCTCGCTGGGCGTGCGTGGTTTCCGCGTGCGCGGCGGCCGGCTCGCGGAGCCGGTGGGTGAGATGAACGTCTCGGGCAACCACCTCGAGCTGTGGAAGCGGCTCGCCGCGGTAGGTGACGACCCGTACCCCTACTCGGCGATGCGGACGCCGACGCTCGTCTTCGAAGGGGTTCAGTTCGCCGGTACGTGAACACGGACGGGGAGTCCGAGGTCGCTCGCCCGGACCCGGAGTCAAGGGACTGGCCCGCCGGCGGCGCGTGCACGTCCTCGCCTCGCGTTCGGCCGGACGTGCCGCAGGGGAGCCCGCGCAAGGCGCGCGCTCGATCGGTCCCTGTCGAGGACAGGAGCCGGACTTCCATGAGCCGTTTGGGGCATACCCGCGCCTCCGCGCGGCGCCGATTTGCCTCCCGGTCCAACCATCCGTAATTCTTATCCAGAATGGTCTCCGTACTTGTGGTGGACGATGAGAGCGACATCCGCGAAGCCGTGGCGGAGGTCCTGGCGGACGAGGGCTACGTGGTCCACGGCGCCGGGGACGGCGCCGAGGCCCTTCGCAAGGCGCGCGCCGTCCACCCGAACATCGTCCTGCTCGATCTCATGATGCCCGGCATGAACGGCTGGGAGTTCCGCGCCGCGCAGAAGGGCGATCCGGAGCTGTCGGACATCCCGGTGGTCGTGCTCTCCGCGCTCGGCCGCGTGGCCGGCATGGACGCGGCGGGCTTCATCCAGAAGCCGTTCGATCTCGACGAGCTGCTCGACGCGGTCCGCGAGTACGCCGACGGTCACGCGGGCGGCAGCGGCGGGCGGATCGACTCGCCCCACGCGCCGATGTAGCCCCTCGGCCGCCCTCAGCGCCCCGCGTCCTCCATCAACCAGGCGATCGACGCCTCGGCCTCGCGCTGCAGCGCCGCCAGATCCTCCGTGAAGAGGTGAGTGGCGTTCGGGACCGCCGCGATCCGCCGCGGCCCGCGCGATCCCGCGAGCGCGAGCCGCACCTCGTCCGGCGTGCCGAACTCGTCGTTCGCCGCCTGCACGATCGCGACCGGCTTCTCCACCGCGGTCACGAGCGCCGTGTCGCGGACGAGGTCGGCATCGGCGGAGCGCAGGGCGAGCCCGGCGAGGAGCAGGCCGCGCACGCTCGCGTCGGCGCCGCCCGCGAGCACCGCCATCCACGCGCCGAACGAGAAGCCGCCCGCGAGGCGGGGGAGCTCCGGCCGCTCGCGTGCGAGCCAGGCGAGGGCCGCGCGCGCGTCGTCGGCCTCGCCCCGGCCGCGGTCGTAGGCGCCGGCGCTGCGCCCCACGCCGCGGAAGTTGAAGCGGAGCGCGACGCCGCCCGCGGCGCGGACCGCCTTCGCGAGCCGGTGGGCGGCGTGCGTGTGCAGCGTGCCGCCGAAGCGCGGGTGAGGGTGGCACACCATCGCCGCGAAGCGCGGCGCGCCGCCCGCGGGGAGGCCGAGGGGCTCCTCGACGAGCGCCTCCAGCCGGCCGGCGGGTCCTGGGATGTCCACCTGCACTGGAGGCGCCTCCGGGGAGCGCGGCGCGAGGCCGGCCCGAGCGCCGGCCCGCCGTCGATCAGGAGAGCAGCGACTCGAACAGCCGCCGCCCGTCGTCGCGCCCGAGGATCGCCTCGGCCGCGCGCTCCGGGTGCGGCATGAGCCCGACGACGTTCCGGCGCGGCCCCCCGCAGATGCCGGCGATGTCGCGCGCGGCGCCGTTCGGCGCGCCGCCCACGTAGCGGAACACGACGCTGCCCTCGCCTTCGAGGCGGTCGAGCGTCTCCGCGTCGGCGAAGTAGTTCCCCTCCGCGTGCGCGACCGGCATCGTGAGCGTCTGGCCGGCGAGGCCGCGGGTGAGCGGCGTCTCGCCGCCCTCGACGCGGAGCGTGACGTCGCGGCAGATGAACTTGAGCGAGGCGTTCCGCATGAGCACGCCGGGCAGGAGCCCCGACTCGCAGAGGATCTGGAAGCCGTTGCAGATGCCGAGGACCGGCCGGCCCTGCTTCGCGAACTCGACCACATCCTCCATCACCGGCGAGAAGCGCGCGAGCGCCCCGCAGCGGAGGTAGTCGCCGTAGCTGAAGCCGCCGGGGAGGATCACGGCGTCGAGCCCGGCGGGGAGCCGGTCCTTGTGCCAGACGTACTCGGCCGGCGCGCCGCAGGCGTGCTTCACCACGTGGTAGACGTCGTGGTCGCAGTTCGAGCCGGGGAAGGTGACGATCCCGATCTTCATGGTCTCTCGCTCGGGTCGAGCGCCGTGGGCCGCTCGTGCTCAGGCCTGACGAAGCACGAGCGTCGGCCTCACAGCTCGATCCGGAAGTCCTCGATGACCGTGTTCGCGAGGAGCTTCTTGCACATCTCCTCGAGCCGCCTGCGCTCCTCCGCCTCCGGCGCCTTCTCGTCGATCGTGACCTCGATGTACTTCCCGAGGCGGACGTCGGAGACCTCGCCGTAGCCCATCGCGTGGAGCGCCCGGTTCACCGCCGAGCCCTGGGGGTCGAGCACTCCCCGCTTGAGCGTGACGTACACCCGCGCCTTCTTCGCCATGCGCGGCTTTATAACAGATCCACCCCCGCCGCGTTCCCGCCCTTTTGCTAGGGTTCCGGGGCCAAATGCCCCCCGCCCCCGACCTCCGCCAGTTCCTCCTCCTCGCCGCCGCGGCCGCCGCGCTCCTCGCGGTCCGCGCCGTGGTGGCGGCGCTCGAGGCGGCGCTCGTCGCGGTCGGCACGCCGCGCGCCCGGGAGCTCGCCGACGCCCCCTCGGCCGGCCGGCGCGCG